>NZ_JACJTJ010000044.1:0-34685 GCF_014698605.1 Synechocystis sp. FACHB-383
GGGCGAGACTAAAACGTTATGTTTCCCAACTTGTTAGTAAGGGAGAATCGCTAATTTCTGCATTGGATATAGCTTTGCGAGAATTGTCCTAACTATCTCGTTCTTTGCTATATGAACCACCTCAATTTTCCCGGCCAGGGCTGGTTCCTTGTCGGCAACCACTTTGGCCATACTCTCGCTGAGCACAATAATGGCTTCCGCCTTTTGCCAGGTTAAGTGATTTAACCAACGCCATAATTTGACAATGGCATCCTTTTCCTTGGCTACTCCCAACTTCACCGCCACATCAGGGTAAAGGTCATAAATCAAGCAGATGTAGGGTTTTTTGTACAATAAGTGCAAAATGTAGGCCACCACCATTAGGTAGGGGGGCTCCGTAGTAACAAGGATCAAATCCCCCAGTCTTCTTTTTAATCTCAGTTTGACGATGGCGCGTAAACAATACAAAATTCCGGCGATCGCCCGTCCCCGTAATCTTTGGGGCCAAAGGCGAGAAGTCCTAGTTCTACGGATCAGCACCCCTTGGCAGACTTCCTGGGCTGGGGCCAGGTCTTGGTCAAAGGCGTAACCCGGTTGCCCAGCAAAAATTTGTACATCAAGCTCTTTTTTGGACAGTTCGATGGACAGCTCTTCCAACAGTTGCCCCGTGGCCGCATAGTCAGGGGGATAGAATTGGTTCAGAATTGTTAGCTTCATCAATAATTAGACCTTATCCCCAAGGATAGTAACAATTAAAGTTAGTTATTCCCTACGGTAGTTTCACGTAAGTTTCCGTTTTTTGACTGGCTGACAGGGATTGCCGGAATAGATGGTCATCGCCGCCAAAGATTGGACAGCCACAGATCCCAAAGTTAAAACCGCTCCTTCGTTTACTCGTACTCCAGGGCCAATGGTAGCATTAGCACCGATCCAACAGCCTGTGGCGATGTGGATTGGTCTGGTGATCAGGTCAAAGCTGGGTTTACCCCAATCGTGGTTGCCAGTGCAGAGGTAAACTCCCTGGGAGATGCACACATGGGACTCAATGCTAACCGCGGCCAGATTATCAATCCAACATTTTTCCCCCAACCAAACGTAATTACCGACGGTTAAACGCCAGGGAAATTTGATCTTGACGTGGGGTTTAATGTTGACTCCTGTACCGATTTTGGCCCCGAATAACCGCAGAATGGCCACCTTCAGGAGGGGAATTGGTAGTAGGGGGGTTTGCACTAAAAAATTCCCGAGGAAATACCACAGCAACTGTTTAACTAGGGAGGCGCCGGGATGGTAGTCGCCCTGCTTGTATTGATTAAGTTCCATGGTGATAATTAGTGCCAAAACTGACCGGCTCAACGGCGATCGCCAAAAACAACGGCAGTTATTTGGAATTTAGGAAAAAGCTACGGCTGCAGAGTGGGCCATTGGGAAGAAAGGGGGAATGCACTGTGTTTTGTCAAGGCCAGCGCAAGCCATTTTAGGGGAGGGAACGTAGACGAACATTACAATGGGAAAACCAAGGGAAAACTAAATTGGGTGGAAAAGGCTGATGACTGCTTTAATCAATCGAGGTTTAACTTATTGTCAGCAGTTGATTAACCAGATCCGACCTGCCATGGGGGATTTGGAGCAGATTGTGATTATGGCGGATGTTAGTTGGCAAGACTACAACGCCCTACTAAGTCTGTGGGGTGATAATGCTCCAGTTCTGTTCAAATACTTAGAAGCAACACTACAGATTATGTCCCCCAGTTATCGCCATGAATTTTATAAAGAAAATCTGGGCATTCTGTTGGAAGCTTACTTACAAGAAAAAGGTATTCGCTTTTATTCCCTTGGCTCTACTACTTTCAAGTCTGAATCGATGCAACGGGGGATCGAGCCGGATAAGTCCTATTGTTTAAATCAACGAAAAAACATTCCAGACTTGGCGATTGAAGTTGTACTCACCAGCGGCGGCATTGATTCCCTAAAAATTTATCAAGTTTTGCCAGTTCCAGAGGTTTGGTTTTGGCAAAATAACCAACTTCATGTCTATTGCCTGACCAATCAACAGTATGAAAAAGTTGCCCAAAGTGATTTATTGCCGGATTTGGATCTGGCTTTACTGGCTAATTATGTGGCTTGGGAAGAACCGTTTGATGCTGTGTTGGCTTTCCGGGAGCAGATTCGTGGCGATCGCCGCCAGACAAAATGAAACCTCAGTAGGGCGGCGACGGCAAAAATGGCAAGTGTGGTTAAAGACCGGGGCAGTGGGGTCAAGAAACCTGCCGAGGGGCTACCAGTGCAACATCTCTTGTACTGATATTTTTATGTCGGGAAAGGCCTGGCTGCAAATGATGCCGTTGGAATGGCTTTGTTGCCAGCGATAATTTCCGTTGTCCGGTGCTCGAAAAACAAATAGTTGGCGGTTAGTTAGGTCTGCCACCCAATATTCGGGGATGCCTTCCTGGGCGTAGATCTGTTTTTTGTCGTTGAGGTCATAGGCCTGGGTGCTGTGGGCAATTTCCATTAACCAGAAAATATCGTCAGCCTGGGGATGTTTTTCCTTGTAGCGCTCTTGGGGCGGTAGGACAATGGCAATGTCGGGTTCCGGTTCAGATTGGCTCAAGGTGATAGGGTGGGCTTCTCTGACTAAAGCTAGTTCGTGCAAATTTTGGCGCAGATAGTCGGCAACGGTGTTGGTGGTGTAGCTATGGAGCGGTCCTTCAGGGGCCATGGTCACTAGGTTGCCGTCTAAAAGTTCTACTTTCTTGCCCTCTAATAAACCCTGTTCAATGAGCTGGTGATAGTCCGGGACTGTCCATTTCAGTGGGGTAACCATGGTTATGACCTCGCTTTGAACCAATCAGCAGTAATTTTCAGTCCTTCACAAATCATGGGGGTTAATCCCCAACTCTCTTAACTTGTTGGCCAGAAGCTCTGCCCGTTGCCGTTCTTGTTCAGCCCGTTGCCGTTCTTGTTCAGCCCGTTGCCGTTCCTGTTCAGCCCGTTGCCGTTCCTGTTGGGCCAATTCCTGGCCTGTAGGCAGAATTTCTCCTTCTAGGGTGGCCCAGCGTAACCAGTCCGTTTCTACATTGCGATACTTCCCCCGCCAGCGAAGCAATGCCAGTCCCAGGGATTCACTGATTAACCAGCCTTGTTCATTGAAAGATTTCGGTTCATATTGACCATGGTTAAGACTAAAACCGGCAAAATCATCAGGATTCCAAGGATCGTACCAGTAATACTCAGTCACCCGCATTTTATCTTGATAAACTATTTTTTTATCCGTTTTATCGTATTGGGCTGTACTGTCGGAAAGTAGTTCGATGACCACATCGGGCGCTTTTTCTTCTTGCCACACCACCCAAGATTTACGTTCTTTTGTGGGTACTCCAGTAACAGCAAAGAAGTCTGGCCCTTTGAAGTCTTGGGATTTAATCTGGGCTTGGCTGTAATAGATAAACATGTTCCCCCCAACATAACCATCCTGACGTTGTTCCAGCCAACTATCCAACCCTTCAATCAGTAAATCCATTTGCATTTTATGGCGTTGGGTTTCCATAGTTTGGTTGTCATCGGCGGGTAATTGATCCTGCCCAGGCAGGACGAGGTCAGTTTCCGGGGGAGAGGCAATGAGGGTGACCATGACAGAAGAAGGGGACTAAGTGGATTGGATGGAGTTACCCTCCGTATTCTTGCAAAAAACTGAGGAAATCAGCTAGGGATATTCTAGTTTCTGAACTAGGGATAAGTTGATGCCGTGTTTGCAGATCGTCTCAGGGATGAATTAACTGTTGCACGGGCACAGAAACATCAGGGAAAGCTAGGGGGGGAATAGTGCCAGATGTTAATGTTTGCTTTGATTGATATTGCCCATCCCATAAATCTCGAAAAACGGTGAGTTGGGCGTTTTTTATATCGACAACCCAGTATTCCATGATGCCAGCTTCAGCATAAATATCTTTTTTCTCCCCTAGGTCTTTGCTTAGGGTAGCTTGGGAAAATTCAATGATCAGGAAAATGTTGGCGGGATAGGGGTGATGGCGCAAATACTCTTGCCCCAGGGGATGGACAATGGCTATGTCAGGTTGTGGCTCGGAGTCATTGGGTAGGGTAATGGGTTTGGCGTCTCTGATTTTGGCCCTACTTTGCAACAAGTTTCTGAAATGGTCTGCTACTTCGGTATTGTAATAGGCATGGGGTTCCCTTTCTGGAGCCATGACAACAATATCTCCCCGCAGTAGCTCAACTGATTCATTGCTAAAAATACCGCTATCAATGGCTTGGTGATATTTTTTATTAGTCCATTTGTAGGTTGCCAAAACCATGGTTAAGGTCTTTCTTTCTTGATGAGATACCTTATTTTATCCCTTCAGCCATAAGTATGATGGGATTTTTGCGATCTGCCCTGGAAAAACCTGAACTTTCCCCCATAGCGGCGATCGCCCTATGCTACAATCTGCTCGAACGAGATGTTAGGAATATTAGTTCTTTGCTGAGCGTGTTCAACGGTTATGGCACAAACATTTCCGTGTATGTCAATGTCGATTAAAGTGTCATCGTCCAAATCTTTGGTTTCGACAATGTTGGCGGGTTGAAATTCAATATACAGCGTGTCTGTATCAGCAAAGTACGTGATCTTCATGGTTTGAAGGAACGGTCAAAAAAAGCATTATGGACAGTTTCTCGATCTGACAATAAAATTACACGGAGATGTCTACCTTCCATTTCGGGAATGGACGCCCATAATTTAATTCTACCGTCTGTTTGAATTTCTTCCTTTAGGGGATTGTTCACAGCGTATTCTATCCATTCCAAGTGAATAATCAACCGATCTGGTCTTTGTCTGGTGGCCAGAAAATACTGGGTAAATTTCATTAAAGATTATCAAGGTAGCCTATTTATTCGCCATATTCCTGGAGAAAACTGAGGAAATCAGCTAAGGCTGTTCTGGTGTCCGGGCTGGGGGCAAGTTGATGTCGTGTTTGCAAAATAAGGTATCGATTTTGGATTCGAGCACGGCTAGCCGCTCGTTGTCTTTCCTGATCTGCTCGGTTTCGTGCTTCAATCTCTCGGTTTCGGCTTCGATTTCCAGCGTGCCACTCAAGGCCGAGATTAACCAGAAGAGCCGCTGTGCCCAGCGCGAAGGCCAAGAAGCTCCAGCCAAGGATGGTGAGGGGGATTTGGGGGATTGGGGTGGTGTTGAGCTTGCCATAAAACCTCAGTAGGGCCGGAACAGCATTTCGATAAAGGGCGAAAAAATATATTGTTAGCCAGGATAAAATTGATCATCTAATAATTGATTCCAGTGATAAGGACAAGTCTCTGGAAAAATCGGCTTGGGTAAATTTGTCTCCTGAATTGCCCCTTTGCGACCATATTTATAACCTTTGGCAATCATGTCATCCAGTCGATGTTTCAAGCCAGGATTATCTTCCAATAATCGCTCCAACTGAATTCGTTGTTTATCAATGGAGTGTTTCCAACTAGCAGAGCGACGATTAGGCTGAAATTGCCACTTGAGCAGATGCAAGGTTAATTGCTCGATCGCCGACACAAAAGCACGATATTCACTGCGGCCCAAATCTTCAATTTCCTCGATCACATTTTCCCAATCAACCTGATTAAATTTTTTCTCCCGTAGGAGCTGGGCTTGGTGCAATGACCAGCTATAAAAATCTTGTTCGTAGAGTGAGGATGGGACTGTTGGCATGACATATCTTCCACGAATTTTCACTTTCTATTCTAGGTCAATGGTTACGACATAGTGCAGAGGCAAATAATGCCTAGATTAATAAAACATTAACGCTTGCCAGAAACTTTAAACTTAACCTCCAAAGGCGATCGCCAATCTGGGCCAAACAACCCTGTTCAGTCGGGCAAAAATTGGTTGCTGAGTAATTCTTCTGGAGTATAGGGACAATGCTCGGGGTAATTAGACAGGCCCGTTTCTCTTTCGGCACTGATTACTGAGAGGGGATAAACGGATAGGACTGCTTCTGTTAGGCCATGTTTGAGACTGGGATTTTCCTGCAGTAATTTGGCTAGCCGTAGTCGTTGTTCTTTAATGGTCAACTGCCAACTGCGAGATCTCAGATTGGGTTGATATTGCCACTTGAGTAGATGCATGATTAGTACTTCTAGAAGGCTGGCAAGTTGGCGTTTTTCTGAACGACCGATAGTTTCAATTTCTTCTGCCAGATTAGCCCAATCCAAGTTATTGGTCTGCCTCTGTCTCAGCAGTTCCGCTTGCTGGCTGGCCCAGGCATAAAAGTCGGTTTCATAATCGATTATTGGCATATTTTTTCCCCGTCAATCTTACTGAAATCTTAATTCAATCGAGCTGATGCTAACATTCCTTTCCAGAGATAGGGTAAACGTCCGGCAAACCTAAATTGGAGATTGGTAAAGTCTTCTTCTTGCAATAGTTGAGACAGGGTCTTGACGGAAAAGAATTTGATGTGGCCACCATCCCAAAGAACGGTGTGATGCTTGTCCATGGCATTTAACAGAGCAAGGGCGAGGTTTTTCCAATAACCGTGATAGGGAGTTGTGACAATTAACTGCCCCCCAGGTTTCAGACATTGTTTGGCAAATCGCGGTAACTCCCTGGGGTAGAAGAGATGCTCAATGACATCACTGGAAACCACAACATCAAAGTAGTTTAGAAAGTCTACAGGGGGGGGGGAGTACAAGCTGTGCTGTCGGAACTGGCAGTCGGGAAAGGTCTTGGTGGCCTGGGCTACGCCGGAAGGGGATTCTTCGATGCCAGTCACATCAAAACCTTGTTGAGCAATGACATTGGTTAGGCTACCATTACCACAACCAAGATCAAGCACTTTCAGACGATCGCCGTTTTGGTTAGTAATGTTGGGCAAAAGCGAAAGTAGAGCCGGGGCATAGAAGCTATGGGAATGGGATGGTTGAGCACTCTGCCATTGGTATTCGTAATTGGTCATGGTGAAGAATAGCCAAATTAGGTCAACGGTAATAAGATCGAGGGCAACTTGTGTCCTAGTGCTCAAAAAGCAAGATTTTGGTCATCTCAGGCGATCGCCATGGCGTTGTTGGTGCCAAGCCCAGGCATGGGCCAGAATATCTTTTGCCAGGGGATATTGGGGTTGCCAACCGAGGATTTGGCGGGCTTTTTCGCTGCTCCCCACTAAAATTGGCGGATCTCCCGCACGGCGATCGCCTTCCAGCACTGCAATGGAACGATGGGTGACTAACTGTGCTGTGGCAATCATTTCCCGTACGGAGAAGCCATTGCCATTACCAAGGTTAAAGATGTTGCTGTCTCCCCCCTGCAAAAGGTAGGTCAACCCGAGAACGTGGGCTTGGGCCAGGTCGCTGACGTGGATATAGTCCCGTATACAGGTGCCATCGGGGGTGGGATAGTCGATGCCATAGATGGCAATGTGGGAACGTTTGCCCAGGGCGGTGTAGAGAATGAGGGGAATTAAATGGGTTTCCGGTGTGTGGTCTTCCCCTAGTCGGCCCTGGGGATCGGCACCAGCGGCGTTAAAATAGCGAAAAATGACGGCTTTCAAACCGTAGGCTTGGCTGAAGTCCAGGAGCATTTTTTCCACGGCCAGTTTGCTCCTACCGTAGGGATTAATGGGATGCTGGGGATGATCCTCTGGAATGGGAATGGTGCTAGGAATGCCGTAGGTGGCACAGGTGGAGGAAAAGACAATGTTGTTGACCCCGTGATCCACCATGGCTTCCAGCAGGGTCAAACTGCCGACGACGTTGTTGCGGTAATATTTGCGGGGATTGGTGATGGATTCCCCCACATAGGCATAGGCGGCAAAGTGGATGACGGCGGCAATGTTATGGGTACTAAAAATGCTGTTTAAAAGTTCAGCATTGTCGATGTCCCCAACAATTAATTTGACTGCGCTCAATGTTTCAATTAATTCCCGGTGACCATAAACCAAATTATCCAAGACAATGATTTGATAGCCCTGGTCTTGGAGCGCTAAAACGGTGTGGGAACCAATGTAGCCGGCACCGCCAGTGACCAAGATAGTTTTTTTGTTTGGCATTACTATTAATGACCGTTGGTTGAGTCCATTTTGTGGCTAATCTCAAGCTCAATGAGACGGATGGAAAGTAGGGTTTCAGCAAACATTCTTTGCAGGGCGTAGTACCAGCCCCGCCAACCGTCGAAGATGCCTCCTTTGATAATTAGGCAGTAAACAAAAATAATAAAGGGAGCTAATATTTTTTGTTGGCGAATTTTGTCTCCCCAACTGAGTTGTCTGAACGGAGTTTGGGTAAGTTTTTGTGCTTCGATGATCATGTAGTGGTCTTGGGCCCAGAGCCATCGGCTAAGGGGTTTACGATCATCATGGTAGACGGGATAATTTAATTGCCCTTTCCTACCACTAATGCTTACCCTATGGGCATGGCCATCATCTTCATACTTGGCAAATTGTGGACGATAAAGTACGCATCTAGGGGGTAGTAAGGTTCCCCGAAGGGGTTGACCAAATACACAATATTTGAAGGGGACTGTGTAGCCATTAATCGGGGTATCTTCAGGAATTTGTTTCAATTCTTCAATCAGGAATTCGGTTAAAATATAGTCGGCATCCAGGGATAGAACCCATTCAGTGGAAATTTTACTTAATCCAAAGTTGCACTGATCGGCAAAGCTGGTGAATTTTCGTTGAAAAAACTCGATTTGAGGATAGCTGTTGGCAATTTCTAGGGTTTCGTCATCACTAAAGCTATCAATGATGACAATGCGTTTTGCCCACTGAAGTTTTTGCAGGGTACGCTCGATGTTTGGCACTTCGTTGTAGGTCAGGATCAATGGTGTGATTGACTCAAGCATGGAGGTGAGGCAAGGGTTGATTATGGATAATGGCCTCGTATATCTGGACTAAATTAGTTGCAATTTTGTCCCAAGAATAATTTTCAAAGATGAATTCACGGGCTTGCTGTCCCATTGCTCTGGCGTCCTCAGGATTAGCTAAACACCACTGCAATGCTTGGGCTATTTGCTCTTGATCAACAGGGACAATTTTGGCGACGTTGCCAGCTTCAGGAAAGTTACAGGCATCGGTGAACACACAGGGTAAACCACTAGCCAAGCCTTCGAGGATAGATATGCTAAAGCCTTCGGAGTAAGAGGGGGCCACATAAACACTGGCCGCCGCTAGGGCAGAATATTTCAAGTCACCATTGAGCATCCCGGTAAAAGTAACAGCATTTTGGCAACCCACGTCTTGAAATAGTTTTTGGGCTATGGGCAGATAGCCAATGTTGTCAGGGCCAGCAATGACCAGATGACTATTGGGAAACTTCCGCTGGATGTGGGCAAAGGCGAGGGCAAGTAAATTTAGTCCTTTTTTGGGGTCAATGCGCCCCAGGAAGATAATTAACTGTTTGTCCCGCAGGTGGGGGAACTGTTGCCAGAAAAGCTCGGAACTGGCAGGAGGGTCAAAGTGGTGGCAATGAATGCCGTTGGGCACAAATACTGTAGAAGAAGTAAATTGAAAAGTCTTAAGTCTTTTCGCTTCAGTGGACGCAGTCGCCTGAATTGCACTCGCTTTTTGTATAGCTGGACGTTCTAAAAGTCTAAGATAAATTAGTTTTTTTCTAGCTTTGTAGGCGAGAGTCCAAGGTTCGAGCATCCCATGGGGAGTAACAATGTAAGGAATGTGATGGCACTGGCAAGCCCAGTAGGCCGGTAAATTAGTCAGAGAAAATACTGCATTGGTATGAACAAGATCATAATCCCCCACATGATGAAATAGCCATTGCCCCATCGCAAAGCTAAATTTATAGTCTTGCCAACCTAGATAGGAGAAATACTGGATGCGGATATGGTTGCGTTTAATCCAAGTGCCAAGAGGAACATCTAAAGTTTGCTTACCATTGGCATTGGTAGTGACTAAATCAACCGTGATATTTTGCTTAGCAAGGGCTTCCGATAATCCAAGCACGATTTTTGATGGTCCCCCGTAAACGCTACCAATGCTGGGGATAACGATTAAGACTTTCATTTTAGCAATGCTAGTTGGGGCTGTCCAATTAATTCACTGTTTAGCAGAGGCGATCGCCAGAATGACATTTCACATTCTTTTACAGTCTGGAGTTATTCTATTTTGATGGCTTAATTTGCCCAATTTTCTAATCTTAATCCTTTAATCCGTTCAAACTCTTTAAGATTATTGGTGACTAAAATTAACCCCAGGGAACGGGCATGGCCAGCAATCATCGTGTCGTAGGGGCCGATGGGGGTTCCACGCTGAGCCAATTCTGCTTTTATCTGACCAAAATGGGTAGCCCCCTTAATATCAAAAAACTCTACCTCCATACGAGCGATTAGGTTTTCGATTGCTGATAGGTTTTTTTCCGGCATAGCAGAGCGTTCTGCACCAAAAACAAGTTCGCCTAGGGTCACGCTGGATATACACATCTGTCCATCATGTTTCTTGAACAAGGTTCGTACCTGGGGAGGCTTATTTTTCATAGTATAAATAACAATATTGGTATCAAGCATATATTTCAACATGAAAATACCCTAAAAAGATTCACGGCTTTGATCTTTGGGCTGTTCACGGCAATTCATAAAATCCGATGATACATGGCAATTATCAAACCAATCATCCCACGATTCCCCAACTGGTGTAATGATGCGGGTGTTACCCACCGCAACAATGGTTATTTTTTTTACGTTCTCTGGCAACTCGACCATTTTGGGCAGACGAACAGCCTGAGTTTTATTATTCCTAAAAACATTGGTCTGGATACTGGACATGGCACATCATTTAACTAATGGATATACACGTAGTATATCCCATGGATTACTTACTGCTCTAAGTTTGCTGATCTGTTTTTTTGTTGATGGCAAACTCCACAGCCTGTTGGAGGCCCTGGGCAAAATAGTCGGGGGAATATTTTTGGATATGTTCTAAGGATGCTTGGCCCATTAAGTCTAAATCTACTTCTCCTGAACTTATTTTTAGCATTAGCTTGGTGAGTTGGTCCTGGTTCTCTGGATCAAAACCAAAACCATTCACTCCTTCGATGATTAAATCTTCAAAGCAACCACAGCGGTTAGAAATCAGGACGGGCAATCCGGCGGCCATTGCTTCGTTAACCACTAGGCCCCATTGCTCGGTGGTGCTGGCATGGACAAAGCATTGGGCATGGGCAAAGTAGGGGAGCAGTTCGTCTTGCTGGAGGAAACCAGGGAGATGAACAAATTTTTGTAGGTTATGCTGGCTAATTTGCTCTTCGAGTTCAGATCGTAGTTCTCCATTCCCGCAGAGGACTAAATGCCAGGCGTTGCCGCTCTGCTTTTTTATATATGACGCATAGGCGGAAATTAGCAATGGTAAGTTCTTTTTTTTAACAAAGCGGTTGATGGATAAAAAGAAGGGTTCAGTGAGGGGATTAGGTAGATGTCTGATGACATCAGGGTGGAAAACCCTATTATCCACTACGTCATAGCCGGTGAAAATAGCATTTTCAGGAAATCCTAACTTGACCAAATATTTTTTATGGGAATTTCCTCCCACTAAAGCACTTGAATATTTTTTGATTAGCAAACTTTTGATTTTTTCTTTCCACCAGATACGCTTCTGATCATCTTCTTTCGACTCTGATAACATTACCCTAGGTCTATGCCTAAAAATTGCCCAGAATAGAGCAAGGAGCATTATTGGTCTTTCATACCCTGCGATGACAATAACACTTGGATTAAGTTTATTTAGAGTGAAAAAAGTACTGCATGCTTGCTCAGTTAAGCCAATTTGATTGATTTTTGAATCACCTAAAATTGAAATAATTTCAAATTTTGCCTCATCTAGTTTAATTTTCCATTGATAATCTACTCCATCTCTAGTAATTTCTAATCCAATAACTTGCCAATTTTTTTTGAATAATGATTTGGATGCGTTAATTCTAGCTATATGATAAGGTCCGTAGTTTGTAAAAAGAACTGATAGTTTTTTTTTGTGGTTTTCTAAGGCTAAAGACATTTAATTATATTAAGAAAATATATTCGACTTACTTATTGGTAAAAAAATCATCCGAGAATCTTTGTTTATTAAATTTTTTTGTCTTGCAAAATTGAAATACCAAAGCTACAACTAAAATATTGAAAATAGCTTCTTGAACGAAGCGAACTGTACCATGACTAACACTAACCATGGCTGGGCTAGCTAAATTAGCCATTAGCAAAAAGGCAACCTGGCTATTGTATGTATTAGCTGAAACCCAAAGGTTCTTAAATAGCATTGCCATTAAACCGAAAATAAGACACCCAAAGAACCCAAACTGTAGGTAGGTATCTCCAATACCTGTCCAGGTAGTACCTAATGGAAATTCATAGTTGTAATAGTTTAGAGAACTGAAGCCAGTGGTAGGTAGCATCAGAGATGCCTTAAAGTCATAACCTAACAATTGACCTGGTACATACTGAAAGACGAAACCATTCCAGTAGTCAGCTCCGTATTCATATTGCCCAAAACGACTTGCATAGTCCATGGCAAAAGCGGCATTTCTAAGCTCCAATATCCCCCCCCTATCCATGGTTTGCATCATTTGGTCAGAAGTTTCGTTTAATGTTTCCCAGTCACGGGCTAACAGCAAAGTCCAGAATTTACCTCGTAGCTGACCATATAAAGGAATAACGTAAATTCCTAGGTAGGTTGCCGGAATAATAATTAATCTAGGGGGAGCCCAGCGCTTAACAAACCATAGAGTCATGCCAATGATGATTATAAATGTTACAGTCGCTTGTCGTCGTCCTCCTTGAAAAATACTTTGCCAAAGGGGGCTACCAGCAATGACAGTGCCAGTTAATCTGACTAGGGTAAAGCGACGCAATAATAGCATTAAGAAAATGGCGAATCCTAGAGTACTGAGCTGGGTAAAGAAAGCAAAAATAGTTGCTCTGCCCGTCCATTGGACCCCTGCTTGGAGAGTTCTGGCTACTTGTCCCGTCAAATAAAAGGAGAATAAACCCAATACAGTTAAAGCTGATGCGGCTTGTGTCAATTTATCTTCGTCTAGGGTTGTGTTCAGGCGTTGTAAAAGTTGTCGATTTGGGGATGAGCAATATCCAATCCAGCACATTGCTACACACAGACAGCTCATGATAATTATTCTTTCAATCATTTCTTCTGTAACGCCATCAGGAGCACTAATCAGGCTATTGATCTGCGGCCAAATAAACATAACGAAAATACTTGCCATGAAGGTGGGAAACTGATAAATCCTTTCAACCCTAATTATTCCCCAGCCCAGAATGCTCAGACACAATAGAATAAACGTATATCTTAAAATTTCAATCATTATTGTTATCCGATCGCCGTTGTGAAACTCTGCAATGCTTTGATTAGGTTGACACCATAAGCCTGTAGATCAAAAAGTTTAGATCGTTGGTAAGCATTAATGGCAAAGAGGGCTATTTGATCCGGATTAGTTATTAAGGATTCAATAGCTGCAATAATGGCATCAGTTGAGCTAGAAGGAATTATTATTCCCTCCAAGTTATCACGCACAATACTACCAGTATTAGAAGTACAAATTACTGGCAAGCCATAACTTAGTGCCTCATAAACGACAGTGGCGGAGCCTTCACATAGGGATGGTAACAAAAATACATCAGCCCAATGATAGTGTTGATAAATTTCCGATCGCCGAACGGGGCCAACCAACTCTAAATGTTCTGCCAATTGGGTCTGGATGGAAGGAGGTACTGCTTGGAGATTGCCCACTAGGCGAAATGTGGCTTTTGCTTTTAGTTGCTGAGCCGCATTCAAAATATGGGGGGAGCCTTTACGCAAACCGACAGTGCCCACTGTTAAAATCCGCAGGGGGGAATGGGGGATTTTAGGTTGATGTTTGGCCATCCGGTGGGGGTTCGGGTCCACACCGTAGGGAATAACAGCGCATTTATGCCCAAGTCCAGTGAGGGAGTCAATGCCTTGCTGTACGAACTCTGAACCACAAATGATCTGGTCGGCATTCTGCCATTCTGCTTGCTCCCGCTCAATGTAGCGTTGCTCAGCCAAGGTTAAAGCGCGGGGGGGCTCCCAATCGGGAAAGTCGGATTGTTCTTGTTGTAGGAGGTGGTGTTCGATCGCCTTTGGTGCGATGGTTTGTTCCATTACCGCTAAACATCCTTGCTGGCGGGCCATCTTTAAAATTTCTAGCCCCGCACTGTTGAAGGTGTAAACGGCATTGGCATCCCCTAGCCCCTGTTTGATAATCAGTTCACAAAATTTTTGCCCGGACCACAGGAAAGCGCTGATAAAGTCGTCGGGATTCCGAGCCTGGCGTAATCGCCAACCATAGATCAGTCCAAGCTGATTGAAGGCGGTAATTTTGTCGGGTGGGATACCTTCTGGAACCCTTTCTAGCAGTCGTTGCACGGTATTCCCTTTAACACTACTAGGCAAAGATTGTAACCGGCTCGGCCAACCCTGGCCCGCATAAAAGTCAGTGTAAAAGTGAGAAAGTTGGCCGCGTTCGTACAGAATACGAGGAACGGCATAATTCATGCGAGCACCGAGCAAAGCTACAAGGTAGTTTCTGGATGGAGAGGAACCAATCATCCTTTCTTCTATCCTCGTTTTATCCAAAAACAAGCTTGATCACCGTCATTCTCAGTATTTAGTTGATGGGCTTGCTGAGTAAATTGCTGAAGTTGCCTAGATGAAAATAGATCTTTAGGATCGGTGTTAAAAGCTTTGCCTAAGCGATTTTTTTCACTGCCAATAAACTGAAACTGGTCAGAATCAAATTCAATTTTTTGCAAACATAAGCCAGCTTGCTCAATTAATTGTTTCATTCCTTGAACAGAAGGAATTAATAAATGGCGGGGAGCATCTAATTGAACCCAATTGGCACCATAGGTTCGCCAAGCCCAGGTTCCGGCAACAGGAATACGGATTAAGGCTATTCCCTGGGGGTTTAGTAGACGAGCAATATGTTTGAGTGTCCATAGAGGTTCAACCATGTGCTCTAGGGAATGATGGAGCATAATCAAATCATAGTTTTGGTTTTGATCTAAACCCTCTATACCAAGTTTTAGCAGTTCAATGCCCGCTACTTTGACAGATTCTTTCAGAAAAGGATCAACCCCTGTCAGATTTTGGTAACCACAGGCATGCAGATGACGTAATAAGGTTCCCCCGCCACAACCAATGTCTAGAATAGCAGAGTCGTAAGTTATCCGAGAATATTTAAGCCAAGGTACAAAATAAGGTTGTCCGAAGAATAGAGTACTAAGTGCTCCAATGGGGGTGGTTTTGCCTAGTCCATGGTGAGCTCTTTGTGTTCTCAGCCAAGTTTTGAGTTGATTTTCCTTACTAGGAGTAAGGGAATAGTAGTGGTTAGGATAATAGCGGCTCAGATCCTTGGGGAGGGCTAAGTTTTGAATACTGCCACAGTTTTGACATTCGCCATACTGATGTATATCACCTATGCCCAACATGGTTTCACGAACCGTAAATGGGTGAAAATTATCGGCTTCTCCACAGGCTAGGCAAGATAGATCCACGGATGAATGCATAGTCATTTTCTTCTTGGCAAGTTTACCTGTGAGAGAGCTATCTTAATTTTTCTCATCATGGTACTAGGAGCTCTAGAAATATAGTGGTTAATACACCAGTCAATATCTGAAGAACTGCAAATACTTCGTTTTGAATGATAGATACTATTTTAGAAAATCAGGATGACCAACAAACCGATTGGCGAAAAAATGCTGAATGGAGTTTTTCAAGAAATTTTGAATACTTTTTAAACGGTTTTGAGAGCTAGTATGGAGCGGTCTATTTTTCAACGAGTTTTGCAAAATTAGCAAAGATTCTCTAAATTCTTGGCTTAGGGAAACATCATCGGCTATAAATTCCAGCATGGTTTGAGCTTGCTTGTTCCATCGATCGCCGTCGGAGTGAGATGCATTTTGATCATGGTAGCGATAATAGCCCAAAGGGTAACGGGAAAATTGGATGGGGGACTGACTCCCCACTGCCAAGGCCCAATACCAGTCGGTGGCCAAGCCTGCGTCATCTGGTAGAGGCGGTAATGAGCGTAGCAAAGCAACGGGCCAAACCGTAAAGGAAATCAGGTAGGTGCAAGATTGAAGGAAATGTTCAAAACCCATGGGCGGTGTCAGTAAATGACGGGGATAACCCAAGCCAAAGCGACTTTGGGGCTTCATTTGAGCATTACAAAGGTAACCACTGAAAATTAGCATCCCCAGTTCTGGCTGTTGTTGCAGACCTTTAAGGGCAGTTTTGACAAAATTAGGATGGAGAGCATCATCACAGGACAAGATAACGATATGGGAACCTGTAGCCTGCTGGACTAAGTGCCGATAATGACTACCAATACCGAGCCGTTGGGGAGGAGATACCAGTCTGACGAGGGGCTGAGCTGCATATTCCCTCAAAATTTGAGGAGTTTGGTCACTGGAACCGTCATCTGATAACAGGATTTCGTGGGGAGTTTCGGTTTGCTGGAGGCAAGAGGCGATCACCGTACGGATAAATTTTTCGGCATTGTAAGCAGGAATTGCTAATGAAATCTTAACTTTCATAAGGAGTCACAATTGTTTTAGCCCATTTTTCGCTCAGTTCATAAAGATTAAAGTCGTTTTTGCCAGGATTCTACAATTTGTTTAATCGTCTCTTCCAAGGAAATGGTAATGTCCCAGTTGGGGTAATGATCACGCATTTTGCTTAAGTCGGAGTAGTAACAGATGTGATCCCCAATGCGATTTTCTTTGATATAGACATAATCCATGGGCTTACCGCTAAACTTTTCAGCTAGCTGGAAGGCTTCCAAAATAGAGCAACTGTTGGCTTTGCCCCCCCCTAGGTTATAGACCTCAGCAATTCTTGGTTGATTAATAAAAGCCTCGATGAAACGGGCTACGTCGAAGCAATGGATATTGTCCCGCACTTGTTTTCCTTGATAACCAAAGATTTTATAATGCTTGCCTTCTAGGTTGCATTGACTAAGTAGCTTAAAAAGCCGTGGAGTTCTACCCCCGAGTGGTTGGGCCCCGTCAGACAGCCTCCCCGCAGGCAACAGGTGGGCATGTTGAAGTAACGGCCATATTCCTGGACCATAATATCGGCGGCGACTTTAGAGGCCCCGAAAAGAGAATGTTTGGATTGGTCAATGCTAAAAGTTTCGGGAATCCCATTGGCATAGGCCGGATCATCATAGTTCCAGCGGATGTCTAGTTCTTTTAGGGGAATAGTGTTGGGTCGATCGCCGTAGACTTTATTAGTGGAAAGATGGACAAAGGGGGATTCAGGACAAAACTGTCGAGTTGCTTCAAGGAGGTTAAGGGTACCAACGGCGTTGGTGTCAAAGTCGTCGAAGGGGATGGCGGCGGCCCGGTCGTGGCTGGGTTGGGCGGCGGTGTGGACAATGGCATCTGGCTTGAGGTTTTCTAATAGTTTGAGGATGCCTTGGCGATCGCGGATATCGAGCTCGTGATGGGTGAAGTTAGCCAGAGTTTGCTGAAGCCGTTGTTGGTTCCAACGGGTATCACCTTGGGGGCCAAAGAAGATGGAGCGTTGGTTATTGTCTAGTCCATGGATGGCCCAACCTTGATTGGCAAAGTAAACACACACTTCGGAACGGATAAGGCCGGAGGAACCGGTAACTAACAGTTTTTTCATGCTCTTGAATTTGTTTAACAGTTAGGGTAGCTTGAGCCATTGTTGATATTGTTGCCAAGTTACTGGCTGGCGCTTGATCAGGCAATAAGGTAATCCTTGCAAGGCTTCTTGCCACCACAGAGGTTCCCTAATCAGTCCACTAAAACCTGCTCTGAGAGTGACAAATTTAGCTTGGGAAAACAGTCGATAGCAAATGACAAGAATCACCTGGGGGAATGGACAGCGCAACAATGTACTCCAGAGTTCATTGCGTGCATGTTGATGATGACTTCGGAATGAACCCCGATTTTGAGGACTGTAGTGGTGACGAATGGTTAAAATAGGTGCATAGTAAATTTGATAGCCTGCTGCTGTGCATTGCAGTCCATAATCAGGTTCTTCGTACATGTGGAAAAATTTAGACTCAAACCCGGGGAGTTGTAGATAAATGTCTCGGCGCAGACAAGCCCCAGAATTGGCAAAAGAACGGGTGGGATAGGGCTGACCAAAATCTTGTTGCTCAAGGGTTTCTGGATATTCATCAGTGCGTTGGGGAAAATGCACCACGGCAACCTGGAGATGCTGTTCAAAAAAGCTTTTAATGATTCCAATGCAATCAATCTGTTCAGGATAGCTATCATCATCTAATGCTAGTACTAAGTCTCCTGTTGCTTCTCGCATCATCCGGTCACGGGAAGGAACAGAACCCCGACCAATTTCATTGATAATCAGTTTTGCTTCGGGAAGATTTTGCTGTACATAGGTAACTGTTCCGTCGGTACAACCATCAGCAGTGATCAGAATTTCATCAGGAGCTGGATTCAAAGTTTTTAATACTGCACAAGTGCGTTTTAAATCATCTAAACGATTTTTAGTCGTGATCATCACTGTCACTTTTTGCAGACTATTGATTTTATCCATATTACTCAATTACTCATGTCTTAATGAATGAGTGCTCGTTTCCTCTTTCCATGGTTCATCCATAGCTATTCTCACAGTTTGAGTTGCCTCAAAGAGGCGAATTCGTTCATCCCAAAAATCTAGGTGGGTTTGCCATAGGGCTACACCGGGTAAGCCATTGGAGGCACAAGTCCAAATCGGACCAAGATCATGGATCTGCGGTTTTCCTAGGCCAGCAAACGACAAGAGAATATCCTCTCCATTTCTGACTAAACTAAGATCAGGTAAATTGAGGAAAGTTGCCAATTGAAAAAGCCGCTCCAAATGCTGACGGGTAAAAGCAAATGCTCCAATTAAGGTGTCTGTGTTTTGGTTTACCTCCGTTACCTGATGAAATGGACTACCATTAGAAGAAATTTGACCAGGTTGATAATCATTGCCTGTTAAACCATGGGGAATTTCGGGATTTTCGACCAAACAATCGAAAAAGTTGGCCCATTGTCTGGGGGTCATAAAAATATCATCATCAACGGACAAAAAATAATCTCCATTTTCTTTCTTGGCTAAGACAAAGCGATGTCCTGGTTGGGTCGGCTGGGTTTCATCAATTAATTCTAAACGGGGATCTTGAACTTTGATCCAGTCTCCTATTTTGACTTCACGGTTACTATTGGAGACAATCAATCTACTGACAAAATTGTTATGTAAAGCACTACGGACAATCAAGTTCATATTGCGGTATCGATTATGACTGAGAAGTATAATGACGCATTTTTGCTCCGGGAAGCGGTTATTTGCTGGAGGAGAACTTAGGTTTTTTCTAATGCTAAGATAGCCTCTGAATATATCGTAAGCTTGGATAACAATATAAATTTTGTACCATAGCGCTGAACGATAGGGGAATGTTTTTACTAAATAGTTAAGTTGAGTGAGCATGATATGGGGCATTGACATAAAAGTATGTTAAGTATTTTGGCTTTTAAGTGCTTCACGATAAAGGTTAAGATAGGCATCCCGCATTTGTTCAAGGGAAAAGTTTCTCCTTGCCCAATCATGGGCTGTTTGACCCAGTTGGGTGCGCAGGGAGGAATTGCGTAAAAGTTGACTAATATGATCGGACAATAAATTGATATTTCCCCAAGGTGCAAGAAAACCAGTTTGCTCATGTTGTACTGCATCGGTCAAACCTCCGACGGCAAAGGCACATACTGGAGTGCCGCAGGCCTGGGCTTCAATGGCAACCATCCCAAAGGTTTCAGTCTGGGAAGCCATCACAAAAACATCCATGGCGGAATAAGCAATGGAAAGAAGGTGACTGGAGGTAAGTTTGCCTAAGGAATGGATGGGAACAGGAGGCTGTTCGGTTAAACCGAGGTCATTGCCGAATACAACTGCTTCTGGCTCAATGTCATCCTTTAACCTTGCCAATAATTGCAGAAATAAGGGAAAGTTTTTATTGCCATCGGTCAATTCGGCACAGCCAAAACCAAGGACTAATTTCTGGGGCGAAATCCCGAGGAGTTTTTTGGCGAATGCTTTATCGTGCCGAACCAAGGATTGAATATCAATGGCTGGGTAAATGGTGCGGATGGATTGCACTCCTTGAAAAGCGGCGGAGGCTTTAGCTAGACTTGTCGTCCAATTACTATTGCCGACAACATGGACAGGACGGGAGCTAAACAGATGTTGCTTACGGTGTAGTTCTTGTTGGGCGAGGAAATGATTAAAGGGATATTTGATTAGAGGACAGGGACTACAGATGTTTTCAAAGCCGTGGCAACCAGAATAAAGGTGACAGCCCCCTGTTAAATTACCTAGGTCGTGGAGGGTTAGGATAATTGGCGATCGAGGGGGAAGAGATTGGATAAAACTCGGCAGGTCAAGCCAATGGGAGATCCAGTGGAGATGGTAAATATCAACAATGGCTAGGGTAGAAGGCAGTGGGGTTTTAACAACGCTTTGAAGGGGAGAGAAGAGATTACTTTTCTGTTGGAGCAGTTCGTTTTCGAGACGAAGCACGATTCGTTCTTGCCATTGCTTGGATCGGGTGGAGATAAACTCTAGTGAGAGACTGGGAGAAAGGGAAGATTGTCCCTTGCGATAATAGATTTGGCTTTCTATATCAATGTTTTGTAAGGATTGATGTAGGCGCTGCATTAGGACAGCGGCTCCGCCTTCTGTGGCTGTGTTAAAGTGCGAAACTCTCACTTCAGTAATTTTAATATATGTTAGGGATTTAAGAAATGTTCTAAATTGACAAGAACTCCAAAAAAACGACACTATTGTATTATTTAATTTCATTTCCACTATCGGAGTTGGGAGTGTTTTGTAGGTACCAGAAATTTCTATCTTGATCATACACAAGATTTGTTGTATGACCGTTATGATGCTTTCTTCTATCTCCAACTGCCGCTCTTACGGCTTGATAATCGTCTAAACGAAAACCGGTGAATTTTGAGTAATTTGGCCAAGAATCGTAAATGCTAGGATGCCATTTGAAAGTAAAAGGACTTTGAAGTTCATTTCTGTCTTTTATAAAGACATATGCTTTGTCTAGTAAAGTCGTTGTCTCAACGGTAGCATTGACGACTGATTGCGTAGATAGGACAAGAAATGGAGAAACTGCCAAGACAAATATTACTACTATTTTTTGCAAGAATTGTGGTGTTAATTGGACGAAAAAGAAAAAAGATATAAGCAAGAAAGCCCAGATGACATACGCTTTTCTTGAATCCAAAGAAAATCCTCCTGACAAAGAATAAATGCCAGTCGCAAAAATAGGCAAAAATGCAAAAAAAACAATTTCTACAGACTTTGGTTTTCCTTCACTTAGACGATAATTTTTTATAATTATTACAGCCATTGTAATAAAAACTATTACTGAAATTAAATAACTTAAGCTTCTTATCCATGGATATAGATTGGGGAGAGCTTTTATATACTCTACCTGTTGATACTGATAAAGGATCCCGGATAAAGCAGACTTAGGATTGATTGATACAGATTTGTGAAAAGAGTCTGGCTTATAGAGTAAATGGATAAACAAAAAAGCTATTTGGCCGGAAATAACAGACAATAAATAATGAAAAACTTTTCGTGAAAATTTCAGATAGATTGAGTATGCAACAATTAAGGGAAGTGTAAATAAGTTTACTTCATTGACCGCCATACAAAAGAAGGATCCCAAAAACAGTATAATGTTAGATATGGTGTCAACTCTATTTTCATTATTTGCCGTACTGACTTTGTTCAATACTAATAGCCATAACAATAAACATATGAGCAAAGATAACGAAAAGCTGTAAGCTGAAGTCCACGTCAGTGACTGAAAACCAAATGGGATTATTGAAAAGAGGCAACCTATTAAAATTGCATAGACTTTATTTAAGTTTATCTTCGAAGCAATCAAAATAAGCAAAAGCGAATTAATTGCGTGCGTTAGCCATGGCAAAACTTTATTGGCTGAAGAAAAATATTTTATTAAAATAAAAGGAATAAAATGACCGGGTAGCCTCCAAATACCATACTCCTGCTAATAATCATGGATTCCTGCTACTGGACTATTATCAATAAACAAATGTTTCATTTGATAATCATCCCCTCCAATCCAAGATCTCCCAGATAATAGTGGAAGCCATGTAAGCAAAGAAATGAAAACTATAAACAAATAAATAAATTGTCTATTTCTAAAGTTAATCATAAATAATTATTAAAGCTTGCTTTTAATGCTCAAAAAATGCAATGATCATGATATCAAGAACAGGGCAGTTATTCACTGATAAAATCGGCGGATATGCCCCCTGCCCTTGCCATATAGATCCCCAAGTACTTTGACTTCATTATGCATAATCTGCATAGTCCGTCCATGGCTATCTGTTATAATTGCGCCAGTATTCAGCACTTTTAGAATTGTTTCCGTATCTTTGCATATAGTGACTTTTTCGACTATTTCTCTGTTGTGATTTGTCACAGCTTAAATTGTTTTTATCTATAAAAATGAGTTTTTTTAATAACTTTCTAACTGTTCTGGATAAAGACCAAAGTATAACGAAGTACCGCTGTCATCTCATACCCTAGTGGGTTTAATAAGATGTTTAGTTTTTCCCGTTCTTCTTCTGTATGAGCTTCAACTGTAATTATATTAGGTGGATAACGATTATAGTCAAGACCCTTCAAAACTTCTAAATCATGTCCTTCACAATCTACATTGAGATAGTCAATCTTGCAATCACGAAATGGTGAGTTATCCATAATCTCAGTTAACGTTACTGTCTCTATCTCTGAGACTTCTAAAGGATCTTCTTGACAGATTGAAGTTAAATTTATTTCCTCAATCTCCCCAATTCGATTAGTTGTGCCGAGGGGATACTTTAAATGACGAACAATTCTTCGCTTATCTGAAACCGCAGCAACAACATTATGATCTTGAGGTCTTGTTTTTTTAAAAAGTTCGATTTTTTCAGGATCTAAATCGATATTGACTCCCCGCCAGCCCGCTTTGTGCAAAAGTAAGGTCGTAGAAAGATTCGCTGGATGGTAAGCACCGACATCAACATAGACTCGATTGTTTGCATCCTTATCCTCATGGCCATACCACTTGAAATAGCTAAGCACAACAAGATCTTCACCATAGGAAGAAAAGGACAAATTCAAAGCCCTAAACTCTTCACGAGATAGTGAAATGTTTTGGTGGTTTCTCAGTAACGATAAAAATTTTGATGTAAAGAGTGCAACGAAATTCTCAACTAATTTTTTCATAAATTAACTAAAGCTTATGCCGATTTTTCAGTATTTATCATTAATCAATTCTATTTTTAATTAAAGCTATCGATTACTGAAATAACATTTTGATGACTAAGACAAAAGTCTGGTTCCTTTTGCCTATCTTGATTAGAATTTATTACTGTGTCACCGACAAAGCAATAATAATGGTGTCCTAAGATATTAGACATCATCCAATAGTGGGAACGACTTACCGGACCGTGAATTTCTACAATTGTTGCACCTGAAGGGGCAAACAGCATATTAGTTAAACCGGCTCCATGCACACCCATGATAATACTGGCCTGAGAAAAAGTTTGAACCTGCTCTGGAAAAGATAAATTTTCTGGTCGAATAACTTCAAATCCCTCCTTCTCAAGGATAGGTAAAATTTCTTCTTCATTCAACAATCGGCGATAACGGGCCTCCGATCTGGAAATGTATAAGCGTCGACGGGGATAGTTTTCTGTCCCTTTTGCATAAGCTTCAATAAATTTTTGTCTTAGTTCTTTGGCTACATCAGGAGCAGTTGCCGCCCATTCAGAATGTCCAAGAGGAGTTGCAAACCATAACCTCTCTACCAATGATTCGCAATCAAAAGCTTGTGGATATAAATATTGTGACTTAATGCCCAACGCCATTAGGGAATCCCGTTGCATCTCACTCAAGGGATCTGGCACTAAAAACCGTGTGTCCGCAGGCAAGTGGGGAAGCGCGGTCAACAATCTAGGCATTTCGTCCCATAACCAGTGATTATAATTAGCTCCCCAGTGCCCCATGGCACAATACCAGTCACCAGATAAATTTTGACGTTTTTTAATTAGCCACTCATTGCGACAAATAGGATGGCCAACAACATTCGCTACTCGCCAATGTCCTTCCGTTAAATAATCACCATCAGGAGTGACAATAAAACCACTCGATGTTTTGATGATAGCCTGGGGAATGGTCACCAAATACTGAGCCGGAAAACCTAAATTACTGTTAATCTCAAAACGAGCTTTTAAGGTTGGGTGCTGTTGTAATGAATGGGGAACTGAAAAATTTAGGGTAAAAGCATCGTGCAAACGTTTTATTTGCCAGTTTCTTTCTGGTGCTGCCACCAAAATACTTTCGCATAAACGTGGGGGTGGATTAATACCAAATGTCTGAGCAATACTTCTAGTAGTGCGCCTAGCAAGAATTGCTGCTTTTCTAATGGCCATATACTGTAGCTTTTTTAGGATTAATCACACAAATTCTGCAAGAAAGTTTTTATGGTTTATTGTCAAGGTTTGTTGACATTTGTCTGTTTTCAGAATTAGACAAAAGATGTTACACAGGAGTTTTAAATAATTTTACAAAAGAAATTGGTTTCAAATAGCCAAACTTTGAATTTTTTCTTGAAATTGAATCTGAATTTTTAATGGGTTGAATTCTTTATCTGCCGCCATTCTAGCTTGCTGAGCATAGTATTGCTGCTTTTCAGGGGAACACTGCAACTTTTCCAAAGCAAAAACAACACTCGTTGGGTTTTTATCGGTAATGACTAAGGCACGATCGCTATCTAATCCCCATTTGACTGCTGAACAATATTCTGGTCCCCAAATAATTATAGGTTTACCAAATTGGGCATACTCAGGCAACTTGGAAGGAAAGCTGGTTTCCATACGCCGTCTTAAAGCCGGATCAAAACTCATTGTTACTAAAAAGGCATCAGCACTGGCCAGCCAGTCATTTAGCTCATCTCTGGGAGCAAAGTCTAACCATAGCCCTCGCTCTCGCATTTCATCCCGTAAACCCATGGGCCAGTTTGGTATAGCACCCCGCACTTGTAGTTTGACTTGGGAATGTTCTTTTGTTGTCTGCAATAGTTCTCCCAACATTGGGCCATAATCGTAAAGTCCACCGGAATATACTATCTTTAGAGGACGCTCTGAATATGGTGAAGACTGAGCCTGAGCCGTAATTAACTCTGGCATATGAGCCGGAATAGGACACAGAACATGGCTGTTGTAATGTTTTCCCAAATATCGTTGCATATCTTCAGACACACAAAACGCTAAACTAGACTTCTCATATAGTTGCTGAAAGCGGTGCTCTAATATTCTCTTCAGGGGAGAATGAACTGTGGGAATATCTGGCCACCAATCATGAAAAATAGTAACCAAAGGTAGTTTGTACTGACGGGCAAAACGAAGAGCAACCCAACAACCATCTCCATGAGCAACTGTTAACACTAAGCTTACAGATGTCTTGAGAAGACTAGAATTGATAGTATGATCCCAGTGCTGACCATTGAGCAACACGGCTAGATCATTACCAACTTGGTGCCAGCGAGTACGCTCTAACCGGCTCAATATTTTCACTATCCAACTTGAACCATTAGCTTTATCTGGTGGGGAAACAACAACAACAATATTGTCTTGTTCCAACTGACTTAGATGACGATATAAAATAATTTGTCCAGCACTAGTTGGTTGAGGGGTAATAGAAGAAATTACAATTATTTTGGTGAATTTTGTATCCTTATGCTGAGTAAATTTCATCTTGAGTATTTGTAATATTGTATTCTTTACAAGCATTGGTAAAAAGTTTAACCAACAAGTAAGTAGGAGAATTTCAAAAATTTTATTGTTGGCAAATATTTGGTAACATGCTCAACAAATAGATAATGTATTTGCTCTGCATTGAGCGCAGTCTCAGCTATCCGACAGGAGCCTTGACAAGCTAAATCGGCTTTGTATTAAACCGTAGGGTATGGACGTATTTAGTACTTGTATCATGTGCAAAAATAAAAAAGGAAATCGTAGCATAAATCGAGCATTTATACCATCATTTTCACTTCTAAAAATAACACAAATATTGTTATGAGATAAGCATTTAAAGTGCCGATAGAAAATATTTTTTGATCTCTAATTTTATTTTTGAATTAACGTTTTGTGTCATTTTTTGTATTTCTAATTATTTATATTTAATGCATCTTCATAAGCTAGTAACGTCTTCTTAAGAGTTTTATCCCAGCTGAATAGCTTTAGTCTTTCCTGTCCCTTCAATACTATTGCATCTCTTGTTAATGGATGATCTATTACAAGCAATAAATTATCAACTAATTCATCAATTGAATTAGGATTAAATAACAATCCAGCATCCCCAACAACTTCAGGAATACTAGAAGTATTAGATGCGATAACTGGAGTGTTACAAATCATTGCTTCGAGTGGTGGTATCCCAAATCCTTCATATTGTGATGGATAGACGAAAGCAATACTATGTCTATATAACTTAGCTAAATAAGTATCACTTATGTTATTTAAATTTAAAATATAGTTGTCTAACTTCAACTCTGCTATTTGTCTCTGTTCTGAATCCGTGAAGACTGAGCCTACAACGCAAAGATATAATTCAGGATTTTTAAAAACTACTTTTTTGAAAGCACTCAATAAAAAACTAAAATTTTTGTAGCCGCCACGCCCACCAACATAAACAAAAAACGGTTTACCAGGAATAGGTTCATCCCCATAACCTAAGGCATCATTAAAATCTGTTGCTAGGTGTGTGACCCTCACCTTATTTTCTACCGAGGGGTATCTTTCCAACAAATCTAACTTTGTACTTTCAGAAATGCACAATATAATATCAGCCGCCAATATTGCGTGGCGTTTTAGTTTTATTGTCTGATCTTGAGAAGAAAGAGTTTCGGCAAATACTTCATGGATCATGTCATAAACGGTAATAACAATAGGCACATTTCTTTTTCGTATTACTTCTCTGGTAAGTAGTGAATAGTAAGTAGGATGGTAAATTTGATAGTTACTTAGAAATTCTATACTTTTAAAATAGTAAGGCTCTAGGTAATAGGATAGACAACCGGGCTTAAAGCCAAAACGCTTATAGCTAAATAATTCTAAGTTTGGATGATGCGGATGCGGTTCTTTCGATGATCGAATACTTGTTAAGATTGGAGTAAAATTTGACGGTAATCTATTAATAATATTGTCAAAATATCGACTTATACCGCCATTCCGTTGATGTCCATAAATTTCTCCATCATAGAAAATTTTAGTCATAGTAAAAGCCTAAATAAAATCAAATTTTATGTTTTGCGTTTAATTTATATTCCATGCAGTATATGTTCCATCATCATCCTGACAATATCTGCCATCTTAAACTTAGGCTTCCAACCTAACTTTAATTTTGCCCTTTCAGGATCACCTAAACTCATAGCAATATCAGTTGGTCGCATTAAACTAGTTTCAATATTGACATAATCCTGCCAATTTAAATTTACCGTAGCAAATGCTTCAAATACAAACTCTTCTAAAGAATGGCCTTCGCCTGTGGCAATGACATAATCTTCGGGCTCAGACTGCTGTAGCATTAAGTACATAGCTAACACATATTCTTCAGCCCAGCCCCAGTCTCTGCATATATTTATATTTCCCAAAGATAGCTTTTGTTTGGAACCTTGGGCAATTTTACAGGCTGCAGAGATGATTTTTTGGGTAACAAATCTTTCCGGTCTCAAGGGCGATTCATGGTTGAACAAGATGCCGGAACAGGCAAATAAACCATAGGCTTCTCTATAGTTAGCTACCTCCCAGAAAGCTGTAGCTTTAGCAACTCCATAGGGACTACGGGGACGAAAAGGGGTATTTTCATCAGCGGCAACCCCGTGAGTATCTCCAAAACATTCGCTAGATCCTGCGTTGTAAAATTTTGCTGGTAGTCCTAAAAAACGGATAGCCTCCAACAAATTTAAAGTACCTGTGGCTATGCTTTCTAAAGTTTCTACTGGCTGTTCAAAGGATAAACCAACGGAACTTTGACCACTGAGATTATAAATTTCCTGCGGCTGACAGCGGGTCAACACTTGAAGGACACTACGAAAATCATTAACAGCCATTGAGACTAAATTAACTTTCTGCTTAATACCGAGCTTGATAAGATTATTAAAGTTCGATATCTGGGCATCACGGGATGTTCCCCAAACTTCATAACCTTTATTCAGCAAAAGCTTGGATAAATAAGCCCCATCCTGTCCTGATATACCACAGATCAATGCTTTTTTGATGTTTGAGTCGTTCAAAGCAATTAATTATAAATTCTAATTAAACTTATAGGGGCCAATTGAACAGTTAGACAGATCTTGGAACCCCGGATAATAGTCTATAAACATCGCGAAAAGAGAGTTTCAAGAAAGTAATAAGAGGCGCCAGTCGCGTAGAATTTTTATGCTACCATTAGCCTTGAATTTGGCCAATATTGCCATGGTGACATCAACCATGTGGACTGACCTGGAGACAACCTTCGTCCGGCGATGGAATCTGGCGAACCAATGACGATTATCTGAGTTGTTTCTCTCAATTCCGACCGTTTCTCTTTTACTAATCACATGAAATGTATCAGGATGTTTATCCAGCAGTTGTCAATAGGGTTTACAGTCATCGGTACAGTATACTGTCACTTTCCACCTTACCAGTCTCTTCAGCAAACGACTCAAGGTTTGACTATCACGATTTTCCAGTTCCCAGTCGATAAGTCTCCCAGTAATATAGTCATATGCTTTCCAGACCCATAACTTGTTTTTTTATCTGGAGAAAATGCCACATTTCGTCTAATTTCACCACCTTGGCTGAGTCTGGGGCTGGTTTTTCATAGTTTTTCTTCACCAAAATCTCTAACCCAGTTGAGCACTGACTGAGTAGAAACTCCCAATAGTTTTGCCGTCGCGTTCATCGACATACCACTCATGTACAGTAAGACCGCTTCTAGTTTCCATCCACAGAGGTTTACCCCATCGAGATCACATCGAGGACAATGTATAAAAACCTTTTCAAAATCCCACTAGCAATATCATTAGCTACCTGAAACTCCCATGTGATTATATATCAAACTCAACATGAGATGAATAACACTTAGAATTCCAAAGTCTAAATCGTTCGCAACAATCAATTTGAGTTAAATGCTCAAAATCTAAATTTATAGTATTATATGGCATAAATTTGAAACCTAGAAAAACTTCTTCTGTGTAGAAGAGAATCGACGAATCGCCATTAATTAATGCCTTATTATATTTTCTAATATATTAAAGATTTTATTTTTCCAACTAGACCTATGATTTTTTTTAATTTCAACTTGAAAATATTCATACATTTCAAAAGGATTTAAGCCTTCCATATTGCCATTCTGTAATTCAAGGTAATATAAATATCTGGCATTCGGAGAAATTGACTCGCCATTTAGGAAAAAAGAATATAAGTATTTTTGACTTTTTAAGTTTTCATATCCATAGAAACTTAGAAGTTTTTTGTACTCCTCAGATATTGAGTGCCAGAATTCACTGTTAACTCTTTCACGAAAATGCCTGGATAAAGTTAAAGAGTCGTCAGGATTCCATCCACTGAAATGGAAAAACACTAGCGGGTACTTATCTACCATATACCTTCCATTGACAATATAAGTGTTTTTTTGAGTAATGTTCCAATAAGCAACATTTACAGCAGGATGCTTAATCAAGCAAACATTATCAAAAAATAGAGGGATGTAGTTTAACCAAAGCTGATCTCCACAAATAAGACTTTGCACTCCTTCTCCTTTTCTGGCAAAGGAGAATTCGATTAATCTTCTTCTAAACCAGTCAATAAATTTTTTGGCTTCATCAGAATGTCTAATGCCTAAAAAACCTCCATTATATAGTCCTGAGACAAGAATATTTAATTCAATTGGAACTATATGATTCTTTGCACTTATTGGTTGTGTAATGTGTGGATTAAGTAAAACCGAGCATTGCTCAAGTTTGTTAAAAACTATTTCTAGGGAATCAAAAACAACAATGTCAGAGTCTAAAAAAATCCAAGAAGCAGCAATATTTTTTTCATAAAAATACGAATGTAAAAAACCTCTCAGGGCACAACAAATTTCGAACGACTCATAATAGAACTTCATGGGTTCTATATCGTTAGAATATCCTAACTCATCCAGTGTAATTACTTCAAATGTTTCACTTTTTAACTGATTCTCTCTACCACAAGAGTCAACAATGAGTACATATAGGGGACATGTTGGATTAGTAGACCGCAGTGAATGATTTAATGCTCGGACAGAGGGTAAGTAGCTGTAGGTGGCAATAGTACAAACTGCTCTTTTATGAACAAACTTTAGTTTTGGTAAACTCATAATGTTTTAGTCTTTCGTTTAGATTTTTTCGGCAACAAGTATATTGCTCAAGTACAAATTGCTTTTTACTAAGACTCGATTTCGGATTAGCTCACTTGAAACAAACGTTGTCATGGCGCTGTTAAATATATGAAAAAGACGATTTATTATCCTGTCAATATTATTACGGGTCGAGGGCAATGTATAAAAGCTACCTAAAATAGTTCCTAAGACATCTAGTGCATTCCCTGCGCAGATGTTTTTAAGAACTGCGAATCCGTGTTTTCTTGCCATAAAATCAATTGCGTATATAGTAGGTCTCCAAAAATCAAAGGGTTCCTCATGCAGTGGGTATATATGGGGACAGGTAATTAAAATTTTTCCTTTTTCTTTTAGTAATTTTGAAAAATTTTCAAAGGCAGTATCCCAAGTTGCAACATGTTCTAAAACTTCCGTGCAAAGAATTACATCAAAATCATATTGAGGAATTGATAGTTTACTAATATCACTATCAATAGATGCGATAAAATCAACCGAACCAAAATCGTTTTGGTAAATATCCATTCCTGTGTATTTAAAGCCAATTTGTTCAACAAAGGTTCTGAATGGCTGATTTCCACAACCAATGTCTATAAGACGAGGAGCTTTGTCATATAGCTTTATGCAGTCTAAAAGTTCAAACTCGATATGGTTCCGGATAATTTTAGTCATAAATGAATCTCTTGGACAAGAAAATTTATAATCTACTCTTCTGGATGAAATTACATTATTCATAAAATTCGTTTTCCTGTTCAATACACCAAGTAAATTCATCTAAATACGTACAAGTTCCGGGAACCCATTCATAGTTGTGACGAACAAAATTATTCATAGAGATTTCAAATGGACAAATATCACTCAATTTCTCTAGTAAAGTGTTTTCCTTTCTGCTAGATAGCCATGTAGTTAGTGAATAGCATCCCATATAAATTCTTAACTTCGGAATTTTGCATCTTAATGTATAATAACCAGGTGACAAACATCCTAGCTCATGATCTATTCTTGTATCTGAATTTAAGAACCAGAAATGACATACTGGCTGCTGAGTAAAAATATCAATGATTTGAAATGAAAAGCTTAGATCGCTCCTTTTCTTCTTATTTATTAGTAAAAATTGAAATTCAACACTACATCCCCAGTATAAATATGATTCTTGAGTATCACAAAGAATATCAGCAGAATAAACGAAGGCATCATTATCTCCAGAGCAACTTGACAAATACTTTCTTCCCTTCAAAGTATTTTCATTAAATGCACTTTGATACGACTGAATGACTCCCTCTGGGTTTCCACTATCCTTCACTGAACCTCTTTCAAGTAGAATGCATGAATGTGTTAGCCTCCTTACTGCCTGTAAATTATGACTTACAAACAAAACTGTTCTTCCTTCCTTCTCCGCTACATCCTCCATCTTCCCCAAACACTTATTCTGAAACTGGGCATCCCCCACCGCCAACACCTCATCCACCACCAAAATCTCTGGCTCCAGGTGCGCTGCCACCGCAAACGCCAACCGCACATACATGCCCGATGAGTAGCGTTTTACCGGTGTATCAAGAAACTTTTCCACCTCCGCAAAGTCCACAATTTCATCAAATTTACGACGAATCTCCCGCTTACTCATCCCCAGAATCGCCCCATTCAGGTAAATATTCTCCCGCCCCGTCAGTTCAGGATGAAATCCCGTCCCCACCTCCAACAAACTCGCCACCCGACCATTGATCGAAATGCGTCCTTCTGTTGGCTCCGTAATCCGGCTGAGAATCTTTAACAGCGTTGACTTCCCCGCCCCATTGCGCCCAATAATCCCTACCCGATCGCCCTGCTTAATCTCAAACGACACATCCTTTAGCGCCCAGAAATCCTCATGGGTGGGATCTTCCCGGTGGCCATTGCGACTAAAAATTTGCCCCAAAGACCCAGCCTTTTCCGCCAACACATCCCGCAGTGCCGTATAGCGTTCCTGCTTTTGATGGCCAATGACGTACTTCTTGCCCAAATTTTCAACCCGAATAACCGTATCTGCCATAAAATTTCTAATTGCTCAGCCTAACGTGCGATTGCTTATCAAGAAAAAACAAAACGGCGCTCCTTCGGAGCAAACCATACTTAAGAATAAACTTTCCTCAACCCATCCTCCCACTGTCGACCATCTTGAAAATTATCCCCACTAATATACAGTTTTCTTCCAACTGTTCAAAAGCCCAATCCAGTCTACTGCTCATAAACTTATATAGTGGTTGATTAGAGTCGGCAATGATGATCTTAAAATCACCTGAAACTTTCCCCTAGGGTAACCAATCAGGGTCTAAGATTTGTTCAATGGTATAGGGGCAACGTAGAGGAAAAGTATCTGGGGATAACTTTGATTTACGAATGGCACTTTTACGGGCTTTTTGGTAATCTTTTTCCAGAATCATTGTTAGATGATTAGCAAGAACTTCTGATTCAAGCAATAAATCTAGCTCCAGACGAAAATTATCAATTTCTTTTTCCCAGCCATTCCCTGACCATGACTTTTCAGAATGCCAGTATTGATAAATTAATAAATGAATTAATAATCGGAGTAAGTAACTTTCAACTTTATGCCGCTGTTCCCGCCCCAATGCTTCAATCTCCTCAGTTAAATTTTTCCAGTCGAGATATTGTACATCATGGTTTTTTAATTGAATAAGAGTAGCATCTAGCCAAGCTACATAGTCACTCTCATAGAGATTTTTAGTGGAAATTTGAGAAGTCATAACATTAATTAAATTGTCAACTTAGAAAACTATTTTAGCAATCTTTTAAGGGCGATCGCCTAATATTACGCCCCTCCGTCGGCTCCGTAATCCGGCTGAGAATCTTTAACGGCTTTGACTTCCCCGCCCCATTGCGGCCAATAATCCCAGGTGCACCGCATAGCGGATCTCTGCGAGATCGCCCTGCTTAATCTCATTGGATTGGCTAGTGTCGTTAATACATTAACTGAATTGTCAACAGATGCAAGCATTTTTCGGATATTTGCCCTGGCCTCAGTCCGGCAGAAACTCTGGATCAAGTAGAGCCTCGGCAGAAAATGGACAACTTTTTGGAAAAAGATTAGCGGGTAATTCACTCTTTTTAATCGCCTGTCGCCTAGCCTTGATATAAATTTCCTCAATTTCTTGCAAGAAATAATTATATAAAGTTTTAGACTTTAACAATAACTCCAGTTCAAACCGAAAATTATCAATTTCATTTTGCCAACCCTTTCCACAAAGATTTTTCTCGCTATCCCAATATTGATACAACAATAAATTAATGAGCAACTGACGCAGGTAACTATCAACTTTTCGTCTTTGTTCATCACCCAAACCTAGAATTTCCTCCTTTAAATGTTCTAGATCCAACTGCTCAATTTTATTGCTCTCAAGCATCCTGTAAGTCTCTTGAAGCCAAAGAAAATAATCTTGATCGTAGAGTGCATTAATTGTGTTCATGGCAGGTTTCTGTTTCTGTTTGTCTTGGGAACTTTTAACAGTATTAATTTTCCTGCCCCATTGTAGCTAATAATCCCTAGGCGCACCGCGTAGCAGATCTCTGCGAGATCGCCCTACTTGATCTCAAAAAACACATCCTTTAAAAGCCCAAAACGGCCCATGGGTGGGATCTTCTCGGTGGCCATTACGACTAAAAATTTGCCCTAAAGACCGGGCCTTTTCCGCCAAGACATCCCACAGTGCCGTATAGCGTTTCCGCTTTTAAGGAAATTCTAAGCTTAGATTTAAATCATTGAGGACTTGAAAAACTTCAAAACGTTGTGCCGACACAGGCCCTTGCCCCACAGAGAGGTCATAGAGCGTTCCCGGTGCAATATCGATTGTTGTAATGTTTGACCTACAGGGCGATCGCCCTTAGGAGAACAGGTCCCCATATTCCGCTAGCAGGGCCAGAGCTTCCCTTAATGCCCGTCGGTTTCCGTCGGAGGGGTCAAGCTGGAACTGTATTTCGGCAATACGGCATCGAGTTTCAATTCTAGTTCGTGCAATTTGGCGTTCTCTCTCCTCAGCTCTTCGAGATTCATCTGCTCTTTCCTGAGCCATTCTGCATTGTTCTTCTCGAATTCTGCGTTGTTCTTCTCGAATTCTGCGTTGCTCTTCCTCAGTTCTTCGTTGTGCTTCTTGAGCCAAGCGGTTTGTTTCTCGATTTCGACGGTTCCACTCAACGCCGAAATTAGCCAATGTAGCCAGGAGGGCTGCCACAGTGAATCCATTGCTC
>NZ_JACJTJ010000045.1:0-161195 GCF_014698605.1 Synechocystis sp. FACHB-383
CTGCTGAATTTCTTCTGGAGTCATAGATTTTTCCTGTTTTTCTTATTTTTACAGCAATTTTCTCTACTCACATCACCAAGCATTTATACTCAGGGCAAAAGTGGGATGCTCCCCTTTAAAGGGAGCCTAACACTGAACAAACTACCCTGCCCCAATTCACTCTCTACAGTCAAAATCCCCTGATGCTTAACGGCGATCGCCTGGGCAATGGCTAACCCTAATCCTGCCCCACCCCGTTGCCGAGACCGGGCCACATCTACTCGATAGAAACGATCAAAAATCCGAGCTTGTTCTGTTGGGGCAATGCCAATGCCCGTATCTTGCACTTGGATAAGGGACTGATGTTTATCGGTTTGAAGAATGACTTGCACCATTCCCCCGGTGGGGGTGTAGTGAATGGCGTTACTGATTAAATTGGCTACTAAACGATAAAGCTGGTCTTCTTCCCCCTTGACCCAAATCGGTTCTTCAACCCGAATTTCAGCCGATAGTTGCACCCCAGCAGAGATCGCCGAACCAGCAAACTCTTCGACCAAATCGGTAACTAAATCATTGAGACAACAGGGTTGAAATCGACTCCAATTAGCGTCCTGTAAATCCATGCGAGAGAGGAGCAATAAATCCTGAATTAAATGGGTGAGACGGTAATTTTGACGTTTCAGTATTTGGAGGGTACTGTGGACTTCCTCCGAGTTAGGCTCCGTACTTAAAGTTGTTTCTAAAGTAGCTTGAATGGCTGTAATAGGTGTGCGTAACTCATGGGCAATATCGGCGGTGAACTGCTGGATTTGTTGATAGGAAAGATAAACTGGCTCCATGGCCAAACCCGCTAAAAACCAACTCGCTCCCCCCACCCCTATCATGACAACGGGCAAACCAAATACTAAAAAAGCCTGAATAGTCTGTAAATGGTGATCGTATTCTTCTAAGGAACGACCCACTTTCAGATAACCCCACGGTTTTCCCGTCGCCGTTTTGAGTTGCAAGGACACCTGATGATAGCGATCGCCTTGTTGATCCGTTAATGGACGCTGCCGGGTGGTTTTCCTCTCGAAGGACAAACCGGGGGGATTTTCCCCGGCCTTTGCCAATAACTGACCGTTCAAATTCAAAAATCGTACATAATATCCTGGCTGTTGGGTGGCATTGAGAATGTGGTTATGTCGTGGCGGAATGACACAAACTTGAGTCCCTAGGCAAAGATTGGGTAAAACTTGTTTAACCGATGGCTCTAGTTGTCCCGGTCTATGGAGAAGTGGTTCTAGCCCATCATGGAGAGTCCCCGCTAGGGAAGTAAGCTCTTGATCCAGCGATCGCCAATGATCCTGAGAAGTCATTTCATAGACCGCTAGGCCACAAAGACCCAAAATTAGCCCCATGACCCCAGCATAATAACTGGCTAAACGCCAACGGGATAGATTGAATAATCTATTGTTCTGCATGGGTTGAATGGGGGTGGAAACGATACCCTAAGCCATACACGGTTTCAATGAGATTGCCATGGCCATACTCCCCTAATTTTCGCCGTAGCAAACGCACCTGGGCCGCTACGACATTGCTGGTAGATTCCGCCGACAGCGCCCACAGTTGATTTTTAATCTGTTCACTACTAAGAATTTGCTGGGGATGTTTCATGAAGTATTCCAAAAGCTGGAACTCCTTGGCTGTGAGGGCAATTCTTGCTTGCTCTGGGGTTACCAGCGCAAAAGTCCCATAATCTAATTCCCATTCCCCCACCCGTAACTGCTGGGGTTGCAATTCCGGCGATCTCCTTTGCAAGGAGCGTAAACGAGCCAATAGTTCAGCCATGCCGAAGGGCTTGATTAAATAATCATCGGCCCCTGCATCTAAACCCTCAACCCGGTCTGCAATTTGATCCTTCGCTGTCAGCATTAGAATCGGTAAAGAACTCCTTTGGCCCCGGAGTTTTTGGCACAGTTCCAACCCCGATAAACCCGGCACCATCCAATCAAAAATAGCTAGGGTATAGTTCACCCAACCCTGGTCTAAATAGCTCCAAGCTAGGTTGCCGTCCTTCACCCAATCAACTACGTAATTTTCGCGACGGAGAGCTTTTTCCAGCGCCATTCCTAGGTCAGGCTCATCCTCCACCAGCAACAGTCTCATGCTTCCTCACTGGCCATACCAGTTTTGATACCATTGCTTCATTTGCTTAATTTCGGCACTTTGGGAGCGGATAATGTCATCCATCAATTTATCCATCTCGGGACGACTTGTATTGGTTTTTAAATTGCTAGCCATCATCACTGCCATTTGGTGGTGGGGAATCATCTGACGAATAAATTCCCTGTCAAAGTTTTTGGCGGTGGCCAAAGCATCTAAATCCATCGCCATCATGCCGTGACCTTGGTGCATTCCCATCATTCCCTGGCTCGATAAAGCAGGCACTGGTTGTTTAAACCATTGCTGATACCAGGTTTTCATTTCTTTAATTTCCCTTTCCTGGTCTTGGATAATATTCTGAGCTAACTCTTTCAGTTCAGGGTGCTGGGCTTTTTGCAGGGCCATCTCCGCCATATCTATGGCATCCTGATGGTGAGGAATCATCATTTCGATAAAACTCTGGTCTGTCCATTGCATGTGCATTCCGTGTTGGGCCATCATCTGCGGTGAGGATTGATTACGATAAACTGCTGTTACCCCAGCCGCCGAACCACTGAGGAGTAGTCCTGCTAATCCATATATCCAGAATTGATTACCCATGATGATGGTTAACTCCTGCTTTTTGCCTTGATCCTAGTGTGGCAAAGCAAAATGAAATCAGGGTGAAATTCATCAAGGAAATTGGGTCTGAAGCCCCTTCCTTTAGGGCGGAGAAGATTATAAAAAACTGAGGGTGCCAGCGTCTCCATCCAATTCCACTTCGCTACCCACGGGCAAAATAGCATTAACGCCGCCATGCCCAAAAGGTAAATCCGCCACCACTGGTATGCCCAAATCCCCCAGGCGATCGCCAAGTACTTCTTCCACTGTCCAACTAGGGAAACCGGCGGGGGCTTCACATTCACTAAACCGCCCCAGGGCAATGCCAGCTACCTGGGATAAATTGCCGGAGGCTCGCCATTGGGTCACCATGCGGTCAATACGATAGGGGGCTTCGGTCACATCTTCGATCGCCAAAATTACGTTAGCCAAATTAGGTTGCCAGGGAGTGCCTAAAAAATGGGTGGCTACGGTCAAGTTACCCGCCACTAAACGCCCTCGAGCCTTGCCTTTTTGCCAACTGTTCCCGGTCAACGGCGTGAGGGGAAAGCCCTGAAGATGCACCCGCAATCGTTCCAGGGCCCAATCCGGCTCATCGCTGATCGTGGTCAACACCGGGCCGTGGAGACTAATAATGCCTGATTTGAGCAAACTCCATAAAATACCTGTGACGTCGGAAAAACCCAACACCCATTTTGGCTGGGAAATTTCCGGCCATTGCCAATCTTCCAGTAACCGGGCGGAGCCGTAGCCCCCCCGACTGCATAAAATTCCTTTACATTGGGGGTCTAACCAGGCGTTCAGTAAATCTTGGCGGCGTTGTTGATCCGTGCCCGCTAAATAACCTTGGCGGTTTTCGTAGCCTTGGCTGAAAGTCACCTCGTAGCCCCACGATCGCCAAATTTCCACCCCTTTTTGTAAGGCTGCCAATTCCCGCAGACTACCGCTCGGGGACACTACCGTGAGGCGATCGCCTGGTTGGAGGGGTGGTGGTTGCAGAAAATTTTGAGGGAGGGAAAACATTGGTGGAGCGCTGTTTGCAAAATTTACTTTAGCGAAAGCTTGCCCAATGGGTTTGCTGGTTGAATGGGGAACTTGACACCGTATTGCTCGCCATCAGTATTAGGGAAATGTCAGCAGGCCCTGGCCTAACCATGCTGGGCTAGATATTCTGCCAAATCCTCAATGAGTCTGGGCAACTCAGCCTCGGTGGTTAAACGAATCCGGTCGTCCCGTAGTGTCAGCAAAACTTTTGCAGCAAAGGGACTGGGGTAAATATTAGGGTTACAAAATACTTCTAAAAATACTTCTCCGCTGTGGCAATATTCCAAATTCTGTTGCTTCTCTGGCCGGCCCCCTTGGTTCACCTGGGCACCAATGGCCTTTAACTGATTGACCAATTGGTTAATTTCCCCCTGGAGGGCGATCGCCGCTTCGGGACTAAAGGGAAAACGAACAGAACCTTGGAGTAAGTTGAGAGTTAGGGGGGCTGTCATCGGAAAAATAGGGCTGGAAAGTCAATTGTTAACACGGAGCCGGAGCAGACAAATTTTTGCCGCCGCCGTCCACTCCAGAGTACTGCGCTAAACGGGAATTGCGGCCGAACCTCTTTCGAGCATCTTCTCTTACCATGGGGGCATAACATTGATGTTTCTGCCCGAGGGGGAAGGTTATTATGTGCCAGAACTGCGGTTGTAGTGCGGTGGGAACCGTTGCCCATAGCCACCATCACCATGGAGATGGAAATTTTGTCCACAGCCATGATGGCCATGCCCACCAGGAACATCATCACCACCATGGCGACCATAGCAACAGTCCAAGTCAACAGACTGTGACCATTGAACCAGATCGCCAGTCCATTGCCATTGGCCAAGGCATTCTGAGCAAAAATGACCGCCTAGCGGAAAGGAATAGGGGCTACTTCCAGGCCAAAGGCTTACTAGTGATGAATTTTCTCTCCTCCCCCGGGGCCGGTAAAACCGCCCTGATCCAAAAAATGGTCGGCGATCGACAACAAGACCATCCCACCGCTGTGATTGTGGGGGATTTAGCCACCGATAACGACGCCCAACGTCTCCGCAGTGCTGGGGCGATCGCCATTCAGGTAACCACGGGAAATATTTGCCATCTGGAGGCGGAAATGGTGGCCAAGGCAGCCCAAAAGTTGAATTTGGACAACATTGACCAATTGATCATTGAAAATGTCGGTAATTTAGTTTGCCCCACCGCCTATGATCTGGGGGAAGATTTACGGGTCGTATTATTTTCCGTCACGGAAGGGGAGGATAAACCCCTTAAATATCCCGCTACGTTCAAATCGGCCCAGGTTATTTTGGTTACCAAACAGGACATTGCCGCCGCAGTGGACTTTAATGCCGAGCTAGCTTGGCAAAACCTACGGCAAGTGGCCCCCCAAGCACAAATTTTTGCGGTGTCTGCCCGTACAGGGGAAGGCTTACAGTCTTGGTATGAATATTTGGATCAATGGCAACTGCAGCGGCGATCGCCGTTAGTTGATCCGGTGTTGGCCTAGGAATGCAGGGAAAAACATTATGACTGTGGCATCCCCATGGTTCCGGGCGGTGGTCAGTGCGGCCCAAATGCAGGAGATTGAAAATTGGTTATTCGCCCAGGGCATGCCGGTGGCGGCCTTGATGGAAAAAGCGGCTCTACAGATCGCCAATAGATTGTCCCTGCTCTATCCTCCCACTAAATTTCCCCGCATCGGGGTGGTGGTGGGCCCGGGCCATAACGGCGGCGATGGCTTAGTAGTGGCGAGGGAACTAAAGCTCCAGGATTACCAAGTAAAAGTTTTACAACCCCTGGATCAGTTAAAGCCCCTAACCCAAAACCACGCTGACTATGGCAAAGGTTTGGGCATCCCTTGGGTAGATGATGTCCAGGCTTTAGCCCATTGCGACCTAATTATTGATGCTTTGTTCGGCTTTGGTTTAACTAGACCGATTACCGGGGCGATCGCCGATCTAGTCATAGCCATTAATGATTTACCCATCCCCGTTGTCAGCATCGATTTGCCTTCTGGCATTCATACCGATACGGGGGAAATTTTAGGTACAGCGGTGCAGGCAGACCGGAGTTTTTGCCTTGGTCTCTGGAAACGAGCTTACTTTCAGGACAGGGCTTTGGCCCACTTGGGCCAGACGGAATTATTAGGTATCGGTTTACCTCTCCAGGCGATCGCCAGCGTTCTAGGCCAAATCTGGCCAGTGCAAATCCTTGGGACTGAGCAAGCTCGACGAACATTGCCCCTCAGCCGATCCCTAGTGACCCATAAATATCAACAGGGCCATGTCTTGCTCATCTGCGGTTCCCACCAGTATGCGGGAGGAGCGTTGTTAGCCTGTTTGGGGGCCAGGGCCAGTGGGGTGGGGATGGTGACCATGGCGGTACCCACAGGGATTAAAGCTTTGCTCCACAGTCAATGTCCCGAAGTTTTGGTGCAAGGTCTTTTAGAAACCTCCTCCGGGGCGATCGCCGGTTTAGGCAATTTGGACCTATCCCGTTACACTGCCGTTGCCCTCGGGCCGGGGTTAGGCCTTGACGTGGGGCCTGTGGTGGAAGAAGTTTTGCCGGTTAATTGTCCCCTTATTTTGGATGCCGATGGCCTCAACCAATTGGCTCGGCAACAATTATTACCCCTGTTGGCGGAACGGACAGCCCCCACCGTGTTAACGCCCCATGGCGGTGAATTTCAACGGCTTTTTCCCGACCTCGACCAAGGCGATCGCCTCACAGCAGTGCAAACAGCCGCGGCCATAAGCCAGGCCACAGTGCTACTCAAAGGAGCCAAAACGGTCATTGCCAGCCCAACGGGGCCCACTTGGGTAATCAAAGATAGCACTCCAGCCCTGGCCCGGGGGGGCAGTGGGGATGTCCTCACTGGATTAATGGGGGGCCTCTTGGCCCAACCAGGGGAATTTGCCCTAACTCAAAGGGTGGCAACGGCCGCTTGGTGGCATGCCCAGGCCGGTATTTTAGCGGCCCAACAAAGAACGGTTCTGGGGGTGGATGCCCAACATTTAGCAGAATATTTAATTCCGGCCTGTCGTCAGTGGATTGGTCAGAATGCGACCAACTAGCCTGCTAATTTGCCCCGTTAAAGTTGATTTGGTTGGGGGAATCCCCGTCTGAGGGAGCTTATACCTGGGCTAGCCTAGGTCAGTTGACTTCTGGGCGAATATCAGTAAGCTAAACTAAGATTAATTCTGGAAAAAATTGTTCCTGGAAAATAGCTAATTTTCATCATCTGAGTTTGCAAGGTTACCAATCCCATTTCCTGGCGTGAGGAAGTTCTTACACCGTGTCATCCACCAGCACCCTTAAACCGTCTTCCACCAAGGCCAAAGCCAAAGCCCAACCTAATTTTTTCCAGCGGGTATTGCGCACCACTGGCACCACTTTTTTAGGAGTGGGTCTAGTTTCTACCGCTGTGGTGGCGGGAGGGGTGGCCGGCCTGGCTTTCAGTTTTCGCAACCTACCCGATGTGCGGGGACTGACTTCCTATGTGCCTGCCCAAACCAGTTACATCTACGATGCCAAAGGGCGGGAATTGCTCAGCCTCCATGGGGAAGAACATCGCAAAATTGTGCCCCTAGCGGAAATTTCCCCCAACTTGAAACGGGCCGTACTGGCGATCGAAGACAGCAATTTTTACAAACACCAAGGCATCAACCCCAACAGCATTGGGCGGGCCCTGTTGGTCAACTTTAAGAGTGGTGGAGTGAGCGAAGGGGCTTCTACCCTCAGTATGCAGTTGGTGAAAAATATTTACCTGAGTCAAAAAAGAGTTTTTACCCGCAAGTTAGCTGAAGCGGTTTTGGCGGTCAGGGTCGAGCAGGTATTCGACAAAGACCAAATTTTGGATATGTACCTCAACTATATCTACTGGGGTCACAATAACTACGGCATCCAAACCGCCGCCGAAAGTTACTTTAAAAAATCCGCCGCTGACCTGGATTTGGCCGAATCTGCCCTATTGGCGGGCATGATCCAAGCCCCGGAGGCCTACAGCCCTTTCAACAATTTCAGCGCGGCCAAGGAACGCCAGGAAGTGGTGCTGGATCGCATGGCTAGTATCGGCTGGATTACCCCCGCTGAGGCCGAGGCGGCTAAAAAAGAACCCCTCCAGAACAAATTAGGTGAACCCACTGCCTGGCAAAACAGCAAATTGCCCTACGTTACCGATGCAGTTATTGCCGAACTGGAAACTCGATTTGGTCAAGAGGCTTTGGCCCAGGGGGGTCTAAGGATACAAAGCACCATCGACTACGACACCCAAAAGCTAGCGGAAAATACGGTCAAGTCCGCCTATAAAAATCTGCGGGGACGTATGGGAAGGGCAAAGGATTTACAGATTGCCCTAGTGGCGGTGGAGCCGGAAACCCATTTCATCAAGGCCATGGCTGGGGGAGTGGACTATAACAAAAGCCAACTTAATCGGGTTACCATTTCCCGTCGTCAGCCGGGTTCAGCCTTTAAACCCTTTGTTTATTACAGTGCCTTTGCTAGTGGGAAATACACCCCCGATTCCTCCATTGAAGACCGACCCATTAGTTTGAGGGACGGAGCCGGCGTCTATTCCCCCAAAAACTATGGCGGTGGTTTTTCTGGTTCCATGTCCATTCGCCAGGCGGTGGCCAGTTCCGCCAACATTCCAGCGGTGTTGATTGGCAGTCGAGTCGGCCTCAACAAGGTGATTGAAGATGCCAAGCAGATGGGCATTAAAACGCCATTGCAGTCTGTTCTTTCCCTGCCCTTGGGATCAGTGGATGTGACGCCGTTGGATATGGCCGTGGGTTATGCCACCCTAGCTAGCAATGGTTGGTATTCCGAACCTACTGCGATTTTACGGGTTACCAATGTGCGGGGGGATGTGCTGCTAGACAACACACCTAAGCCCCAACAGGTGCTAGATCCCTGGGCTGCTGCTAGTACATCTTCCGTACTGACTTCCGTTGTGCAGGGGGGGACAGGGACATCGGCCTACCTAGGGCGTCCCACTGCCGGGAAAACTGGCACCACGGACAATGAGCGCAATGTCTGGTTTGTGGGTTATGTGCCCCAACTGGCCACCGCTGTCTGGATTGGGGATGATGCGAACCGTCCTCTGGGTAAGGGGATTTCTGGGGGGGGTTATGCCGCTCCCATTTGGCGCTCTTTCATGAGTCAGGCCATTAAAAATATGCCGGTGGAAAGTTTTCCGTCTCCTTCCCAATTCCCCCGTCCCAAGCCGGAAAAACAACAAAAATCCTAGGCTTTGACCCGATCGCCGCTAGGGGTTAATGACGGAGAAAAATGCCCGTTGGACGGCGGGAGTATGGCAGAATGGGGAGAAGCCAATATGCCGGAAATTCATGACTGCCACTGCTGTTAAAACCAATTACGAAGCGATTATTGGGCTAGAAACCCATTGTCAGCTCAACACAGCTAGTAAGATTTTTTGTAATTGCTCCACCGATTTTGACAGTCCCCCCAACACCAATGTCTGTCCGGTATGTTTGGGGTATCCGGGGGTTTTGCCGGTACTCAATGAAGAGGTGTTGGCGGCGGCGGTGAAACTTGGCCTGGCCATCAATGGTCAGATTGCCCCCTACAGCAAATTTGACCGTAAGCAATATTTTTACCCGGATTTACCCAAGAATTATCAAATTTCCCAGTTTGATTTGCCCATTGTGGAACATGGCTCCTTGGAAATAGAGTTGGTGGATAAAAAAACTAAAGAAATTACCCGCAAAACCATTGGCATCACCCGTCTACACATGGAAGAGGACGCGGGCAAGTTAGTCCATGCGGGCAGCGATCGCCTGGCGGGATCGACCCATTCTCTGGTGGATTTTAATCGCACTGGGGTGCCATTGCTGGAGATCGTTTCGGAGCCAGATTTACGCACGGGGCAGGAAGCGGCGGAATATGCCCAGTCTTTACGGCAACTGGTGCGTTACCTGGGCATTAGCGACGGCAATATGCAAGAAGGTTCCCTCCGTTGTGACGTGAATATTTCTGTGCGCCCTGTCGGACAAGAGGAATTTGGCACCAAAGTGGAGATCAAAAACATGAACTCCTTTAGTGCGATCCAAAAGGCGATCGAGTATGAAATTGAAAGACAAATCGAGGCGATCGCCAACGGGGAAGAAATTTACCAAGAAACCCGCCTCTGGGAAGAGGGCAGTCAGCGCACCATCAGCATGCGGAAAAAGGAGGGCTCCAGCGATTATCGCTATTTTCCTGAACCGGACTTGCCTCCCCTAGAAGTTTCCGAGCAACAGCAACAGGCTTGGTTAGCGACATTGCCAGAACTCCCCAGTGCTAAACGGGCCCGCTATGAAAAAGACTTGGGCTTGTCTGCCTACGATGCCCGAGTATTGACCGAAGACCGGGAAGTGGCGTTCTATTTCGAGGAAGCGGTGGATGCAGGGGCCGATCCGAAGGCAGTGACCAATTGGGTTACCCAGGATATTGCGGCCTACCTCAATAACAACCGTTTGACCATCGGTGAGCTGGCCTTGAAACCGTCGGCCTTGGCGGAGTTGATTGAGTTGATTACCAAGGGCACTATTAGCGGCAAAATTGCCAAAGATATTCTGCCGGAATTGCTAGAAAAGGGTGGTTCTCCCCAGAAAATTATTGAAGCCAGGGGGTTAGTACAAATTTCCGATCCCGATGAGTTAACCGCCATCATTCAAGCTGTCATTGCTGACCATCCCAAGGAGTTGGAAAAGTTCCGCAGTGGTAAGGGCAACATGCAGGGCTTTTTTGTCGGTCAGGTAATGAAACGCACCGGCGGTAAGGCAGATCCAAAGTTGACTAACCAATTAATTGGTAAACTACTGGCCCAAGCTTAAGAACGTATTTGAAAAGCCCCCCCGACCCCCCAAAATTTGAGAGGAAATATAGGCAAAGTCTCCCAGTATTGCCGGAGCTTTAGTGAGAAGATTTAGGAGCAAAATAAGACTTTACAAACAGGTTCTAAGGCTCTACCGGTTAACCAACGGTGTTTGGCCAGTGCCCCCAGCGGTTTTATGTTGTGCTGTTTGGGGGAGTCGGTGGATTGGTCATTTTTAAAAATCAACCCGTTTATAAAGCTCCACAAGTTTGATTTTTATTTTCATAAAACTAAATTCAATTTCGGCATCTTCTCCCATCAGTTCCGTTAATAACCATTGACGATCGCCAACTTTTTGATAATGCTCCACCCGATAACAGGATTGATCAATTAATAAATATTCCTGTAATTGGGGAATAGTCCGGTAAAAACCAAATTTCTGATTTTTATCAAAGCCCGCTGTTGAAGTGGAGAGAACTTCCGCAATCAAACAGGGATTGGTCAGCGCCATCTGGCTATTATCAGTAAACTTTGGCTCTGCCGCAATTACCATCACATCGGGGTAAAAATAACTTTCAGACTCAGCAATCCATAACCTCATATCGCTCATAAATACAGAATAGCCATGATCTTCCAGGGCAAATAGTAGCAGGGCATGAAGTTTTCCTGTTAGATAGTTATGGTTCGCGGAGGCTCCGGCCATGGGAATAATTTCTCCTTGGATAAACTCACTTTTTTCAGTGGCCTGTTCTTCCCGTTGCAGATACTCCGCCGCTGTTAGGATTTTAGTTGTAGCAACGACCATAATTGATACCCTGTTTTATTTGGCTTATTCAAGTTTAGCTTCAACTTTTTGCTATCGTTTAACCTCAAAAAAACATCGATTTAAACCCAGACATATTTTAGATTAGCTTTATTTTTGCCTTGCTCCGCCAACTGCGTTCTAGAAGTCTAAACTGCTGACCCAGATAATCTAGGTGGGCTTGTTGGTCTCCATAACGCCAAGCCACATAGGCGCTGGAAATTTCCACAATTATTTCCACTTGCTCCGGGGTTAAATGCTCCCGTAGGGATTGGGCAAATTCCCCTGGAGTTTGGGCCCGACTTTTACGAAAACCCCGTTGTTCGAGGTCGTAAAGCAAAGTTTGATAAAGCCTAGCCATGGGATGGAGTCTAGCCAAGCGGCGATATTGTAACCAGCGTTTAGCCTGGGTCCAACCAAGCCAACCCAGAAATCCAGCGGCGATCGCCAAAATTAGTCCGAGTAAAGCGCCGCCCAAGCTGGTGGAAACTAAGTTCCAAAACCATCGTAGAACAGTGACAAGGAATCCGGTGACGGCTGCCCAGACATTGGCCAGGAAACTACTCACCGGGGAAGGTAACCAACCGGCGACCCAACGCCAAATTTGCTGAAGTACGCTAAAGGTCTCGTTATCTTCGATGGAGGGGGGATAGAGTTCATGGCCGGGAATGGGGTCGAACATAAACCAACCCAGCCGGGGAAAAAATACCTCAGTCAGAGCATAGGCATCGGTGTTGTGGACCAAATAATAACCAGTGAAGGGGTTAAACTGTCCAGGGGCAAACCCTACCGTTAGCCGGGCGGGAATATCTAAACTCCGCAGCATAATGGTCAATACTGTGGCAAAGTGGTCCGGCAAACCTCCTTGGTATTCAAACAAAAAGGCTGTGACCAAATCTTCGTCGTCTTCAAAAAATGGCAAATCGGTGCGGATACGGTAATTCTGCTTGAGAGCCTGGGTTAAGTAGAGGGAAATTTCATAGGGCGTTTCCAAGGGTCGTTCCGATTTGGCTAGCATTTCCTCCGCTTTGGCCCGCACCGCTGATTTAATATCCGGTGGCACTTGGAGCAATTGGGGGGAGATTTTGACTTCTGGGGGAATGCGATAGTTCTGTAACATAGTCCGGTTGCGCACCGGTACTTCCGAAATGACTGTGTAGGTAATGCCCTCCAGTAAGCCCACCGGCGATCGTAAACTGCCATTGGGATCTATGCCCACTTCCCTGGTGGGAAAGTATAAAAATCTAGGGTGATAGAGGCTTGGGATCACATTAGGTAAATCCATTACAGCGGTGTAGGTTTGCACCACACTCTCCGTTTCCATCAGGGAATCAATGTTATCCAGCACAAAACGATAGGACCATGGCGATCGTTCCACTTTGGTAATTTTCGTGTTATCGGTAATTTCCCATCCCTGGCCGGTGTAGTGGTCAAAGGACAACGCTTTCCAAAAACCTGGCGCTTGGGAACGCACCCGGAGCACCAATTGTTTGGTCATTTGCCCCCGTAAATTTTGGTTCATGCGGCTGTTAAAACCGTAGTAAAAGGTGTCATCCACCTGCCCTGGTTCTGAACCATCTCCCTCGCCGCCGGTACCAGTGCCATCGCCCCGACGATAACCGGGGTTATTAATATCTTGATTTTGTCCCTCGAAGGTTTGCTGTTGTACTTCCCCAGGGCTGGACACAGGAAAACTTTGCAGTCTATAACCAGGAAAACGGGGCATCAGGGCAAACAATAACAGTCCAAAGGCTAGGGTTACTGCCAACAGAGCTAACAATTTTCTCGGCACTAGGGGAGAGTATTCTGCCTGATGGGATGAACTTTTTTGCCCACGACTTTTCCAGAGGGAGAAGGGAATTCCTTCTAAACCCAAACGGGAACGATAATCCAACACTAGGGTGGGAATGGCCACAGCTAAAAAAAGTAGCAACCAGGGGGCAAAGGCCAAGGTTTGGGACAGGGTACCTGCCACCCCCAATAGGATCAGTCCAATCACCATGGAGTAGCCCAAATCTTTACGCTGGGGCAAATCAAAACTGTGCAATACCTGCAGTTGCACCAATAGCCCCGCTAGGGCCACCTGGCTAGCATTTAGGTTTTCCACCAAGTTGCCTAAGAAGACGAACAACATGGCTACCATGGCGATCGCCAGCAAAAATTTGAGGGCAATATTTTTCTTTTTTCTTTGTCGCCAACTCCACCAGGAACCAATAATACTGAGGGGAATGGCCCATAAACTCCAGGTGGTTTGGGCCGCTACGTCCGTGGCAACAATACCCACAATCACCATTAACTGCACCAAAATGCGGAAAATAATGGATTCCTCCGTTTTGGGGACCGGCACAGCTTCAAAACGGACTTGCCATTGCTCTAACCAACGGGAGACGGGGGTGGAGGAAGTCATTGATGGAGAGGAGAGGTTTTGTTGCTAACGAAATGGGGTTTTGTGAGACACAAACCAGTTTGTTGCTAGAAAATGATCATCAAAACGCATTGTAACCTTCCGCCAAGTTGAGTAGCTCGGTGAATCCGCAGGTAGTTGCCCGTCCACTTTTCCTTTGCACTAAGGGGGTGAGGCCATTTTTGCTGGAATTTAACTCAATTTGCCAAAGGGCTGACCCCACCAACGCCAACACTCTTTATTAAAAGGCGATCGCCATTTAATAATTAATTCCTTTTCCCAAGCCAGGAGAGTTTTCTTCTCCGGGGGCACATGGGGCCAAAAAGCGGCCACCACTTCCACTTCCAATTCATAGCGGCGATGTAATTCGATGTAGCTCAAAATATAATCCTTACAGTCATGGGTGCCCTGCCAACGTTGATCTGCTGTTAATTTGGTTTCCCCCACGTAAAGCAATATTGGCCAACGGCGGTCAAGAATAAAGTATAAACAACCCTCATGCTCCCCTGCTATTGCCGTCCCATCTTTACCTTGTCGCCAAAACAGAGAAGACTGTTGGGGCAAAGTAAACGGGTCAATTTCGTCGGCATGGTGCCAACTGGTGGCCGGGGTGTCAAAGAGGGAAACTTGTTGGGGTTGTCCAGTTTGCCGTTGATTCTGTTGATATTGGTGGATTTTCCCCTGCCAATTCTCCAATCCCTGGCGATCGAGCGCCAACTTTGGCTCCCGCTTGACTCGATAGCTGGAGGGCGCATCAAACAGTTTTAGCTGTTCCAAAATTCAAATTCCGTTCTAAGGGTGTATTCAAGAAGTTCCCCTAACTCCTAATTCTGGGACAAATCGGATTGAGGGTAAAAATTGACACTTCTAAACAGTTTCTAAGGGAGGGTCTTGCATTGGGCCTGGAAACGCAAGAGATGGTCACAAAGTACCAGGGCGGCCATGGCTTCCACCATGGGAACGGCCCTAGGTAACACACAGGGATCATGGCGACCTTTAGCAGCTAAGGTAGTTTCCTCCCCAATGTTACTGACAGTTTTTTGCTCCTGGCCAATGGTGGCAGTAGGTTTAAAAGCTATACGCATAATAATTGGTTCGCCGTTGCTGATGCCCCCCTGGACTCCCCCGGAACGGTTGGTACGGGTGCGCCATTCCCCTGCTTCATCCAGGTAATATTCGTCATTATGTTGACTGCCGGTCAGTAAAGTACCGGCAAAACCAGAACCAAACTCAAACCCTTTGGTGGCCGGGAGAGACATCATTGCTTTGGCCAAATCCGCCTCCAATTTATCAAATACCGGCTCTCCCAATCCTTTCGGGGCATTGCGGATTACACACTCCACCACCCCACCAATGGAGTCTTTTTGCCGTAGCACTTGGTCAATGCGTTCAATCATTTTTTCTGCACATTCACCATCGGGACACCGGACAATGTTGCTTTCCACCTGTTCTAGGGTGACAGAATTGGTATCCACCTCTGCCTCAATATCCTGGATACTTTTCACGTAGGCGACAATTTCCACCCCATTGAACTGGGCGAGGATCTTTTTGGCGATCGCCCCAGCGGCAACTCGGCCAATGGTTTCCCTGGCGGAAGACCGGCCGCCCCCCTGCCAATTACGGATACCATATTTAGCTTCATAGGTAGCATCGGCGTGGGAAGGACGATATTTCACCGCCATCTCGTTGTAATCCTGGGAACGGGCATCTTTATTCCTGACCAAAATGGCGATCGGTGTACCCAAGGTTTTGCTCTCAAACACCCCGGAGAGGATTTCACACTGGTCAGCTTCCTTGCGGGGGGTAGTGATTTTGCTTTGTCCTGGGCGTCGCCGGTCCAAATCCACTTGAATTTCTTCTGGGGAAATTTCTAACCGGGGAGGGCAACCATCGATAATTACCCCCACGCCGCCCCCATGGGATTCACCAAAGGTGGTAATGCGGAATAAACTGCCAAATGTGTTGCCCATAGTTTAATTATGTTGATTTATTAATTCTTGATTTTATTAGACACATGATTGGATTAGTTTTATCCAAATTGTAGATTATTTTTCAAGAGCTATTCATTGTTTAGATCAAAAATAAATGCGTTTTCATCAATTTCCATCAATGAAATATTCTTTTTCTTAATTCCTATTTCATTTTCTATTAGCAAATCTATCAGTTTTTCTCCATTAATTAAGGTTATCGGTGCCGCCCCTTTTTCAATAGACGCATTTTCTGCTCCCTTAGTAAAATTACCTGTGCTAATAATTGTTCCACGGACTGCGCTAAATCTATGTAGTGACCCTCTCAATGCATCTAGGACTGTCCTCTGGATATTTGCTTTTTGACGCTTAACTTGTACAACTTCTCTAATAGACGTGATACCAAATTCAATATCCGCAATTACATCTATTCCTTTATCGTTAGATTGAGATGTTACATTAACATTTTGATAATTCATAGATTCGAGTAGATTTTTAATCAAATGCTCAAAATGATAGGGATTCATTTCTGATAAAATTTCTAGCAAGCTTGCTCTTACCGCAACAGTTTGTTGTTTTACTAAATAATAAATGTCTTGAGTTTTTTCAACTGGAATAGCTTCTGATTCTTGATTATTCAAATTAATGTAAGATAAACCCTGTTCAGTGATACTGTAATTACGTCCCGATCTACTAAGCAATTGACGATTTACAAGATTATCTAGTCTTCTTCTCAGGGTATCTTTAATTGTTGATTCGGTACTAAAATTTGAACTTTTTTTTAAATAAGATTCCCATTCAGGATAAAATTCCCCTGCCCTACCAGTGCCCCGCTCTGCAATTATATTTAATATTTTTATTAGCCCTTCATTTTCATCAATAAACTTCTCTGTTTCTCCGAAGCATTCTCTGACAAAATTTTCTCCCTTGGGGGTAACCTGTATTTGTCCTGAATCATTTTCAAAAACGAGAGAATATGTGTTTGCTAGTAACCAATGACCATAAGTGTACCGGGGATTTACTAGCTTTCTAGATTGAGTCCAGATATTTAAAGCTAATTCTTTGTCTTTTTCATTAAGACGTTCAAAAATCCATTCATCTGGATTTGTCCAATTAACAGGGGACTGGGGAGTACCTCTAAGTGTTGATATAGTTGAATGAAGATGAGTAATTTGATTTTTATTTGTATTTTCCCAAATTGGTAAAATCAGCTTCAATTCTGAATATTTTGGAAAAAAAGGTATTCTTACCTGTCTTTCAGAAACATTACTTTTAACATCTTCAATTAATTTAGATTCTATTTTTTGTTTGTTTACTAACTCTCTTAATCCAAAGACACCTCCTTTTAGTTTAATGAATCGACTGTTTATGTTATCTTGCTTTTCGTCAAGATGCATTACTGCGTAGAGCGTATTATGGGGAGTAGCTCCATTGGTAGAAACTAAAGAACGTTCAAGAATTCGTCTCGTAATTTCCTGATAGTGTAAAGGCTCACCTGCTTCTTTGAGAATTAAAATAGCGGCTTCTGCAAATGTCATTTCAAATTCACATATAGCTTACATGAATAGAGCGAAAGTATAGATTTCAGGCACAATGACATTGTACCATGAAACTCAAAAGTGAAATTTAGACAGAATGGCACAAAAAATTCTTAAAGCATGAAATAAAAAGGCCAAGGAAAAACCCTGGCCCGAGAAAAAGAGTGATTAGGTTAGCTCCTAACAATTCAATTTCTAATAGGAAAATGATCGATGGGTAAGCAAACAGTTAAATGGTTAGGCAAATATGCCAAATGACTATTTAACGGCGGCTTTACCACCAGCTTCTTCCACTTGTTTTTTGATGGCTTCAGCATCATCTTTGCCGGTAGCTTCTTTGATGGCTTTGGGGGTAGATTCCACCAACTCTTTGGCTTCTTTCAGACCCAAACCAGTGATGGTGCGGACAACTTTAAGCACGGCAATTTTCTTGTCGGCGGGTACTTCTTCGAGGATAACGTCGAATTCAGTTTTTTCTTCAGCAGCTTCAGCGGGGGCAGCAGCAGCGGCGGCCATAACCATGCCACCAACGGGGGCAGCGGCGCTAACACCAAAAGCTTCTTCGATTTGTTTAACTAACTCGGAAGCTTCCAACAGGGAAAGACTTTTTAACTGTTCTAAAATTTGATCGGTTGCAGCGGACATAGAAATGACTCCTATAGGATAAGTAGGTTAAATCTAACTAGACAAACCCAAAGCAAATGGTTTTGGGACAAGCAGGGTGAAAAACTACCCTATTCTTTGTCCACATGGGCTTGGAGACCACGGGCCACGGAAGCCGGAACTTCTTTGATGCCCAGGGCAATCTTGGTAGCCAGGGCGTTGATGCCTCCGGCAATTTGACCCATGAGTTGCTCTTTGGAGGGCAGATCACCGATCGCCTCCACGTCAGCTTGGGACAGGCTTTTTCCTTCCAGTACCCCCCCTTTGAGTTGGGTTTTTTTGGTATCTTTCTGGAATTTTTTGTAGGCCTTAATGGCCCCACCCAGGTCATCCTTGAGCACCACAATTGCTGTAGTTCCCGTCAGGAATTCTTCCATGGGGGACCAGGCTTCTTGCCCAGCCAAAGCCCGACGGACTAAGGTATTTTTGGCGATTTTACAGGTTCCACCCAGGGGGCGGAGTCGGTTCCGTAAATCGGTAATTTCGGCAACGGTCAATCCCTGATAATCAATGACCATGGTCATCTGGGCGTCCTGGAACAACTCCTGGACTTCGGTGATTACCGTCGCTTTATTTTCTCTCGTTCTTCCCATTCGGGTTTCACCTCCTTGGGGTTGGGATAGCAAGCATTAAACACACAATAAAAATGCCCCTTGGCGATCGCCGGGGCTGAAGCAGAGGATCAAAAGCCAGCGGAAAGAATTCCCCCAGACTTAAATCTTGATTCAGGCTTCAACCTCGGCAGGTTAATTAAGCAACCCTAATTGCTCCTGCGGTCTTTGGCGTAGCCAGTTAAATGAATAGTGGCTAGAAATGACTCGGAAATTGTCGTCGCTTAGTTATCCTCAAACTTCAGATCGCGCAAAGCATTAACGTCTACGGGGATGGAAGGACCCATGGAACTGGACACAAACACGGTGCGCCAGAAACGGCCTTTGGCCCCGGAAGGACGATTGCGGTCAATGGTCTCTTGCAGCGCTTTTAAATTCGCCAACAGATCATCGGCAGAAAAAGAGGCCTTTCCAAACATAACATGAACGATGCCCGTACGATCAGCCCGGAATTCTAATTTTCCTGCCTTAAATTCATTGACCGCCGCTGTCACGTCCGCTGTTACTGTCCCCCCCTTGGGAGAAGGCATCAGGCCCCGTGGCCCCAATTGTTTACCCAGTCGGGCAATTTTGGGCATCATATCGGGGGTGGCAATGAGCACGTCAAAGTCCATCATGCCCTTTTGGATTTCTTCAATCAATTCTTCAGAACCGGCAATGTCGGCCCCAGCATCGGTGGCTTCCTTGACCTTTTCCCCCCGGGCTAGGACTGCTACCCGTACCGTTTGCCCTGTGCCCTTAGGCAAAGAAACAGTGGTTCGAATTTGTTGGTCACTGTATTTGGGGTCAATGCCCAGACGAATATGGGCCTCTGCGGTTTCATCAAATTTAGCAGTGGCGGTTTCCTTCAGCAGTTCCATCGCCTCCAGGGGGCTATAGAGTTTGCTGTCATTTACCTTGGCGATCGCCGCCTGCATCCGTTTTGAAAGCTTTTTAGTCATGAATTTGGTAACTCCTTGGGTACTGGCGAAGTAGGGAACTTCTCCCCGAAATAAATAGAAAACTTAATCGGCTCAAGCCGTGAACTGTGCTTAGCTGTTGACGGTGATACCCATGTTGCGGGCGGTGCCTTCAATGATATTCATGGCCGCATCAATGTCATTGGCATTGAGATCGGGCAATTTGGTTTGGGCAATTTCCCGCAGTTGGTCCCGGGTAATGGAAGCCACTTTAGTTTTGTTTGGTTCACTAGAGCCTTTTTCCACCCCAGCGGCTTTGCGGATTAGCACTGAAGCAGGGGGAGTTTTGAGGATAAAAGTGAAACTACGGTCTTCAAACACCGAAATTTCCACAGGAATAATCATCCCGGGTTTGTCGGCGGTTTTGGCATTGTACTCTTTGCAAAATGCCATGATGTTAACCCCATGTTGACCCAGGGCAGGGCCGACGGGGGGCGCAGGGTTAGCCTTGCCAGCGGGCAGGGCCAGTTTAATCAGAGCGACGACTTTCTTGGCCATTGCTTATGTATGTCTAAGTTAATGTGATTAGGATGTGAATTAACAGCAATCAAGCCGACCATGGGGAGCAGGAATTCCTTGCTCTTCCCCCAATAAAAGGCTTAATTCTGTTTTTCCACTTGGGTAAATTCCAATTCCACCGGGGTTTCCCGACCGAAAATGGACAGTAAGGCTTTTAGCTTACTTCTTTCTGGACTGACTTCAATCACGTCCCCTTCAAAATCTTTAAAGGGGCCGGAGAGCACCATGACGTGATCACCGATTTCCATATCGATTTTCACCACCGGTTCCTGCTCATCCACATGACGGAAGATCCGTTCCACTTCCCCATGGCTGAGGGGCATGGGCAAAACGTGGCCTCGCCCCCGACCATAGTGACGTTTTTGCTCAGAGCCGACGAAGTTGATCACATGGGGGGTGTTTTTTACCACCTGCCAAGCGTCATCGTCCATAATCATGCGGATGAGCACATAGCCAGGGAAGATTTTCTCTTCTCCCTGCACCCGGGCCCCATCTTTACGGATTTTCACAATGGGGGTTTTTGGGATTTCCACCTGGAGAATGCGATCGGCCACGTCCAAGGTGTGAATCCTTTGCTCAAGATTGAGCTTGACTCGCTTTTCACAGCCAGAGGCCACTTGTACAGCAAACCAATGGCCTTCGGAGGAGGATTTTTTGTTTTGTTCCGCGACCGGAGACTGATCGTCAGTGAAGCTCATGACAACAACATGTACAGGGAGTATTTACGGTGGGCATTAATCCCAATCCAAACTCAGATTCGGAGTCAGATTGGCTAGGTTTAAAGTCTAATTTTTTTGACTTAGCAAATGGAAAATTTTTAAAACTTAAAAACTTAAATTTAGGATGGCAAAAATACTAAGAATTTGCCGAAAAGCTAAATAATATCGAATCTGGCTGAATAACTAACTGCATAGTGAAAGAAAAGTTCTTTTCCTGGCCAATTTCTGCAAAAAAGTTAGCATAACCTGCATCAGGAATTATTGGCCTTTTCTCGCCAGCCTCAACCAAAAAGAAAAGGTTGCTTAGTAATCCAGCCAAAGATCTGGTCAACAAAGTAGATCACCGTTGAGACCAAAATAACCATTAGAATCACAGCCACGGATTCGCTGATTAGTTGTTGACGGGAAGGCCAAACCACTTTTGCCAACTCATCTTTGGTGGCCGTAATGAAGTTGCTCCGGGCCTGGGCACTGTCCACGGAGTTGTCTTCGGTACTGTCGGTTCTGACCGCTTCCTTCTTAACCACAGGTTTTTCTTGCCTCCCAAATCATTGTAACTAATGAGAAAATCCGGAATATCACCAAACGCAAAGTTGAACAGTTGCGGGACAATCGTTAGCGAGGTAATTGGTGGTCAACGCGCCCTGGAGGACTTGAACCCCCGACATCAGGTTTTGGAGACCTGCGTTCTACCAACTGAACTAAGGACGCATAGTCTGGGCTGAGGTTAGCCCCAGAGTCTGCACTCTCGCACCATCATACCCTAATTTGTTGCCAATTCCCATCGAGGGCGATCGCCATGGTGTTGGAGATCACAGTTTTGCGGACTACAGGGCCCGGTCAAACCGTTGTTTAATACGGGTAGCTTTACCAACCCGATCCCGGAGATAGTAAAGCTTGGCCCGACGAACTTTACCGCGACGCAATACTTTAATGCTGGCAACCCGGGGGGAATGGAGCAGAAAAACCCTTTCTACACCGACACCTTGGAAAATTTTACGCACGGTGATGGTTTCGCTGATGCCGCCGTTACGCTTGGCAATGACGGTGCCTTCGTAGGGTTGGATCCGCTCTTTACCACCTTCGACAATCTTGACCCCAACCTTGATGGTGTCACCGACATGGATGGTGGGCAGGTCTTCTTTGAGAAACTCTGCCTCGATGGAATTGATTATGGCTTGGGCGTTCATGGTCATAGTAAAAACTCACAATTTCTCATCATAACTGATTTACCCTCTTTTGCAAAAGTTGCTTTTTCCCTACTTCCCCCGCTGTTGCGCCCGGACTATTGGCCGCTAGAATGCAGTTTTGCTCGATCCTAATTGAAAAGCCGATGACCACCATTACCTCCCAGGCGATCGCCCGTTACCGTGACCAACTTGCCCACTCTGTGGAGGCGATGCAGGCGCTGGATACCATCGAGGATTGTGAAGGTAATTTAGAGGATGCAGCTTTGACCCTGGGCATCCAAGTGGGGCAACAGCCCGATCGCAATGACTGGCTAGAAGGCTTGGCCAAAAGATGTCGGGTAGCCATTTGTGAGGGGGATTTTCCTGGGGCCCTGAAGGACAATAACATCAGTGCAGTGGTCAGTCACCTCAGCGAGCGCAAAGTCTGTCATCCCCTGTTGGCGCCTTTGGTGGTGGCCTACGTTTTGGAGCAAGGTATTGATGATTTTTGTGCCCCCATCCATTTCAAGCTTAATTACGATGGTGAAAACAATTGATTGATGACATTCCCATCACCCAGGCCCAGGGTAGACAAGGGACAAACCCAGGCAGCGTAAACCGATGGGATGGCCGTATTGGCTGTCAGCGGGAATGGAATTGGCGGGGCTGGCAAATTCGGTACAGTTTTCGTCATCCTCCCGAGGCCACTGGTTTACCCCCCCTGTTGCTCATCCATGGTTTTGGGGCGGCGATCGAACATTGGCGTTATAACCTGTCGGTGTTTGCCCAGCACACCAGCGTTTATGCCATTGATCTACTCGGTTTTGGTGGTTCGCGCAAGGCCAACGAACGTTACAGCGCCTACTCCTGGGCCGACCAAGTGGAGGATTTTTGTCGGGAAATCATTGGTTGTCCCACGGTGCTAGTGGGAAATTCCATTGGTTCCCTGGTGGCTTTGACCATGGCGGCAGAAAGTCCAGCCCTAGTGGCCGGATTAGTTATGGCCAGTTTGCCCGATGTGTCCCTCCGTCAGCAGGCCGCCCCCCGTTTTTTTCGGCCTTGGATTGAAAAGATAGAAAATGCATTTTCTCCCCCTTGGTTACTCAATGGCCTATTCAAATTTGTGCGTCGTCCCCCGATTATTCAGCGTTGGGCTAGTTTGGCCTATGGTTTACGGCAGGAACAGCCTGATCCAGAGCAGTTTGAAGAAGAATTGGTGCAGATTATTTGCTCCCCTCCTCAGGATCTGGGGGCTGAGGTTGCTTTTCGACAATTGTTTGGCTCTGTGCGCCAGCCCCATTTTGCGCCGTCAGTGAAGGAAGTCTTGCCTAGCCTCGATTTACCCATATTGTTGCTTTGGGGAGATGGCGATCGGTTCATTCCCTGTCGGTATGGGAAGCAATTTGCCCAGTTAAATAACAAAATCGAGTTTCAACTTTGGCCAGGGGTCGGCCATTGTTTGCACGATGAGTGTCCCACCAAGTTCAATCAAACCTGCTTAGCCTGGCTGGAGCAAAATTTCTCCACCGCTGCCGCAAGAAAGGAGCAAAGTCAAACAGGAACGATGACATAGGGTCGCTTTAATGATGCCGATGCCCCTAAAAGGTGTACCAGTCACGAATGGAGCTAGCAAAATCTTCGTCGCTATTTTCCTTATTTTCTTCGTCTCCATAGTTACCAAACTCCACAATGGATGTCTGTTGAGCATCCATTTCCTCTCCATGACTTCTTTTACTGCCAGATAAACCATCTCCTGAATTGGTGCTATAGTGTCCATCCCGTTGATTTTTTTCAACTTGCCGCAGAATTTTGCGCACCACCGAGGCTAAATTTTTAGCAGTAATTTTTTCGTAGGCAATGCCATAGACGTCTAGCACTTGTTCGAGGTCTAATAAGGCGGCATGGTAATCTCTCACGCCCCGACGAATTTTGCTAGAAAGTTCATCCAGGCTAACTTTATCCTGGGCAACGCCGATGTTGCGGGCAAATTCCTCTAACTCCATCAGGATGGAGTGGGCCGTGCTGAAGGAATCGATTTCATCTACCTGTAAGGGAGTAGATTTTTTTAGAGGATCTCGCATAATTGCCCCAATCCCCCTCAATACCGCGGTACGAATTTCCCCCCGCATTTGTTCGACTCGTTGCATCTGAAAGGCTTTCCCTTCTTCACTAGCCACATACATAGGCGGTAGGCGGTTCAGGGTGTAACTAGCTACCTCGGCAATGCTGACAAATTTGGCCACGTTGACGGGCAGTTTTTGTAGTTCGTTATAAATTTCATCTTTGACTACTACTTCGAGTAAATTAAGACAGGTTTTCCGTTGACGTTTTTTCTCTTCTTCTTTTTCGTCTAATAGGTTTTCCAACAATGATTGGCCGATGCTGTCGGAGGTGATGCCATAAATGGGGGCGATAATATCTAGCAAGTTCTTGGCGATCGGCACATAGGCTTGCTTCCGATTCAGGCTTTCAATCAAGTTATACATGTCCGACACCAGACGTTTGATCTCTGGTTGGACTTTCATTAAGTTCATTAACAGCATGTAGGTGGAGCAGCCCCCCACCACTTTGGGATCGTTTTCCCAAACCTTGTTGGTCAAGCCGTAAATGATTTTCTTGAGCCTAATTCTTTCGCGGTTACTCTCAATTTTGTTGATAACATCGGGTAAGCATTCCGTGTTAAATTTCATGATAGTTAGCGAATGTTAGGGGAAGAATTCTTGCTGACACAGACCAATGGCGTCGATAGCGTTTGGGGTAGGGTATGTGGGTATGTGAAACATTTTTGACAATTGTGCTGACCCCCAATAATAGATATGATAACAGCCCTACACCGACACCATAGTCTGCGGGTAATGGTTCTAATGGTATCCCCTAAAATCACTGCTTGGAGATGAATGGGTCGCAATCACCAAAAAAGTTCGTTTCAACTGAATTAAGCTAACTTAACTCGTTAATTGGAACTAACAGCAGGCTCCCCTAGATGTTGGGCGATAAGATGACGGCATTCTTCCACTGATCGCCGCTGGGCCAGAGCTTGTTGCAACTGACCATGGGCTTGGCGATGTTGTTCCAGCAAGTTTTTGGCCTGGAGAAAGGCCCAACTTTCCTTTTGGTTTAGGTTAATTTCCGGCAGTCCTGCCCGACGAAAGGCTTGGCGTAGCTGCTGGCGATCGCCATTTCCCCCCTGGGCTTCACCGTAGATAATTTTTTCCGCGGCAATGCCCGCCATCCAGACCGTAGCCCAACGTTCCAGAGCTTGGGGACGCAGGTGCCAATCCCGACACTGATTTTCTAGATTAGTCGTATCGAATTGAATACCCGCCATCCCGCCAGCCCCTTGGCGCAGAACTTCCCAGGGACTAAGACTGTAGTTAGTAATGGGAACCTGTAGGTAATGGGCCACGAGGAAATGCCCCGCCTCATGGCACAAAATCCTCTCTTTTTCTGCTTTGGTTTGGAAGAGACCGACAAAAAAGTCCGTTCCCCTACCTTGCCAACTAATTTGATCTGCTGTGATTATGCCCAAAATCCCTAGGGTCGCCACCGCGGGTATGGCCGGGGAAAGGTGGACTATCGGCCCCACTAGGGCAGACATCATCATCAGAAAAATGGCGATCGCCACCAGATTTAAACGACTATCAGACATGGTCAACAAAAATAGCTCCAGTTAATCAGGTTGGTCCGGTTAAAAGCGGTTAGTTTGGATGACTAAAAACGCACCTGGGAATAGGCTGCATCAGAAATGGTGGGAATTTCTGCATAGCGCCCCAGCACTGATTGAACAATGCCAAAAAATCCACAGGCTAAGGCACCAAGGAAAGCAAAATTGTAGAGAGTTTCGATGACTAATCCTTGACCAAACACTGGCTGGATAACGTAGGCGACAACTAAGCCAAACAATGATAGTAGGATGCCAATGAGGATGGCTTGCATGGCATTGAAGCGGATAAAGTGGGAAATATTGTTATTTCTAACCACCGCCATAAACAGTACAATAAAAATAATAAAAGAAGCGAAGGGGAACTGATAATAGAATTGCAACAGGGGCATAATAGGCAAGTAGATTATCTGTAAAATAGGAAATTGCTGCAATAAAAAACTGCCGAACATGAATGCATCAATGAGGGGAATCAGATAAATCAGAGCACTAAAAAAACGATCTTTACCGTCCGCCGTACTGTTAGATGCCATAGAAAATTCCTTGTTGATTTAAAAAGAGTTACGGAGATTATGCCCTGATTTTAACCTGGGTTCACCACGGACCGGATTCGGTCTTCCCCCCTGGCGATCGCCGATGGAAAATTATTTTTCTAGCCCACTGCCATGGGCGCAATGGTGGCCAGCCTGAGCCTGCCTCCAGTTGGTTAACAGGCTATCCAAAACTTGCTAGAGTGTTCATTGGCCAAAAATCCGATTAATCCTTTTATTATTACCGCTTTGCCATGGTTAACACCTACACCGCCGAAATCCAACACCAGGGTCAGACCTACACCATTTCCGTGCCCGAGGATAAAACGGTGCTCCAAGCGGCCGATGATGAGGGAATACAGTTGCCCACTTCCTGTGGAGCTGGAGTTTGTACTACCTGTGCGGCATTGATCACAGAAGGCACAGTGGATCAAGCGGACGGCATGGGGGTTTCGGCCGAACTACAGGCAGAGGGTTATGCCTTGCTTTGTGTGGCCTACCCCCGCTCAGATTTAAAAATTATCACCGAAAAAGAAGACGAAGTTTATCAGCGGCAGTTCGGCGGTCAAGGCTAGATTCCGTCGTAATTCTCCCTTCCCATGACAAATTTTCCAGATCAACAGTTGCCACCCCAAAAAGCTGAGCCATAATTCAGGTAGCAGCCAGTAGTAAGGTGGATTTTGACCATGGAATCGACAAGTAAAACCTGGACAGAACTCATGACTCCCCTCAGTCAGTTCTGGCTGGAGTCCAGTAGTCAGGCTTGGAAGAATTGGTTTGACCTCATGGCCAAAGGGGGCGCTGGTGGGATGATGGGCAATGCCCCCCAGCCCTTTGAGTCTTTGCCCCAGCAGTTCCTCCAATCCCAGCAATTTTATGGACAGCTACTCAAACTTTCTTTTGAAGCTTGGCAGAGTCTGTGGCCCAAATTGGATAATGGTTCGGCCCAAGCGGCAGTGCAGGGCTACCTAGAACAGTTGCAAGCCCAGATTGAGCAATACACCATCAGCACCCAAGCTCTCCGGGGGGACATGGATGGTTTATGGCAGTGTTATCTCAAGGAAGTACAAAAATTTTCCCAACTCTGGCTCTCCACCTGGCAGAGTAGCGTCGCCCCCCTGGGCAAATTACCCACAGGCGACATCCATGCCTGGCTAGATTTAAGCAATCTTTATGGCGATGCCCTCTACAGTAAAAATCTGGGCAGTTTTATGCGATCGCCGTTACTGGGCCCCAGCCGGGAAATGAATGGCAAATTGTTACGGGCCTTTGACGATTGGGTCAAGTTATCCCATGCCATGGCGGACTACCAATTACTGGAAGCGGATATTCAATATCGGGGCTTTGCCGCCCTGATGGAAGATTTACTAGCCCGGGCCCAGGAAGATAAACCCGTTAAAACTTGGAAGGAATTTCAACAACGGTGGGCGATCGCCGCTGACCAAGTATTTGAAGAAGCCTTCTGCCAAGAGAAAAATCTTAAAGTACGGGGCAAATTTATTAATGCGTTGAATCGTTATCGGATTCAACAACAAGAGATTCTCGAAGCATGGTTAAAAACGCTCAACTTACCCACTCGCTCGGAGGTGGATGAAATTCATCAAACTATTTATCAATTACGGAAAGAAGTTAAAAGTTTGAAAAAGCGTTTAGGGGAAACGGAATCAGACCAAGGTTAAGATCTAGCCTGCCATACCTCCTCCATTGAATTGGTAATTGCCAAGCATATTTATGGCTAAGTTAGAGGAAAAATTCTGGCAAAATCTTTCAAAGCGCCAAATCTTAGCAGAGGATTGCAGAGAAAGAATTACAGTCTGTTCGGATAATGCCCTTGGTTAGCTGATTAACCGTTAATGTTTTTACTTTTTTTTATTGTTCATTGGTTGAAAATTATGTTGCCTTTTTTTGCTCAGATGGGCATGGAAGAAAATCTCCATGAAACGTTAGATTTTACTGAAAAATTCCTCTCCGGCTTGGAAAATTTACAGGGTTTGAATGAAGATGATATTCAAGTAGGTTTTACCCCTAAAGAGGCAATTTACCAGGAAGATAAGGTCGTTCTTTACCGCTTCCAACCGGTGGTGGAAAATCCCCTGCCTGTTCCTGTCTTAATTGTTTACGCTTTGGTGAATCGCCCCTACATGGTGGATTTGCAAGAAGGGCGTTCCCTGGTGGCCAACCTACTTAAACTGGGTTTGGATGTGTACCTAATTGATTGGGGTTATCCTTCCCGTGGCGATCGTTGGTTGACCTTAGAAGATCATTTATGCGGTTATTTAAACAACTGTGTCGATGTAATTTGCCAGCGCTCCCAACAGGAAAAAATCACCCTCCTAGGGGTCTGTCAGGGGGGGACATTTAGTTTGTGCTATGCTTCCCTTTTTCCTGAGAAAGTTAAAAGCTTAGTGGTGATGGTGGCCCCGGTGGACTTTGAGCAACCCGGTACTTTGTTGAATGCTAGGGGGGGCTGTACTTTGGGGGCCGAAGCCGTGGACATTGACCTAATGGTGGATGCCATGGGCAACATTCCAGGTGATTATCTTAATTTGGAATTTCTCATGCTCAAGCCCGTGCAATTGGGTTATCAAAAGTATCTGGATGTGCCAAATATTATGGGGGATGAGGCCAAATTATTAAACTTTCTCCGCATGGAAAAATGGATTTTTGATAGTCCCGATCAAGCGGGGGAAACTTACCGTCAATTCCTCAAGGATTTTTATCAACAAAATAAGTTAATTAAAGGGGAAGTAATGATCGGCGATCGCCGGGTGGATTTGCACCACCTCACCATGCCCATTTTGAATTTATATGCCGAAAAAGATCATTTGGTTGCCCCGGCTTCTTCCCTCGCTCTGGGGGAATATTTGCCCGAAAACAGTGACTACACCGTACAATCCTTCCCTGTGGGGCACATTGGTATGTATGTCAGTGGCAAGGTGCAACGGGATCTGCCGCCGGCGATCGCCCAGTGGCTATCAGAACGACAGTGAAAATTCTCTTGGAATCCCATAAAAATCAGGATTCATCCAGGGCTTTAACTGATACGTCCACCGCTTGCACGTCAATGGTGCCGGGGGGAGTGGGACGGGTAAATTGGCCATTGCTTACCTCCAAAACTTCCCCACAACTGGGGCATCGGCATGGTTGACCATCAAAGCCAGTGAAATGGTACTGACAAACGGGACAGTCCCCATCTACCAGTTTTCTCTTCAGCCACCAGCGAAATACCAAAAAACCCACTGTTGGGGCTAGGAACAGCAGCAAAATCAATAGAGCAATGCCATTGACAACCCATTTCAGACCAATGGCACTGAGCAGTAAGGCCACAGCCAGCACGGTCAAGCCACAACCTAGGCCTGATTGGTTGACGGTAACAAATTTGGGGGAAAAATTGTTCACAGATGGCTCCTACCAACAGCATTACCGTTGGGATTACTATTTTCCATCCTAGTCCATTGGCTCCGCAGTTGGAATACCAAGCCATTACCCCCTGGGACGCAGGTTTTGGACAAATAGGACACCATGCCTATCCCATCAGAATAACGTTATCAATTACATGGATGATGCCGTTGTCCGCTTCGATATCGGGGATAATTACCGTAGCATTTTTCACTTCAAACCCCTCCGTACAGTCAATGGCGATCGGGGAACCCTCCACCGAATCAACGGTTGATAGGCGACATAAATCGGCTTGGGTAAGCTTTCCAGCAACCACATGGTAGGTCAGAATCCGCGCCAATTGGGGAATGTTTTGTACTAGGGTGGTAATGGTACCGGGGGGAAGTTTGGCAAAGGCCGCATCAGTGGGAGCAAATACCGTAAAGGGCCCAGGGCTTTGCAATACATCAACCAAATTGGCCGCAGTGACAGCGGTTACCAAGGTGGAAAATCTATCGTCGGCCACGGCAATTTCAACAATGTTAGGCATGGATTTACTCAGCTTAGTTGGGCAAGCACGGAACAGTTAGCAGGAGCAGGGGTGAGGAAAACTTTCAATTTCCCCATTAGGGAGAAAAAATTCACAATTTTCCCAAAAATGGGGAGATTGAAGACAAAATTTCAGTTTATTTCAACCCAGTCTGTAGGTTAAACTGAAGGCAACTAACGATAGCGATCAGTTTGAATATCTTTTAAGCGGGCCTCAGGACGGAGAAATCGGTCAATTTGAGCTTCAAAAAATTGTCGATTTTTAGCTAAATGCCGGGGGTTAGGATCATCTAGGGGATATAACAATGCTGTCCGTAAAGCCTGGATAACTGCCGATGTAACATTGTACATTGAGCGCTGGAAGGTAATCCCCAGTTGCACCAACATATCGTCTTCGCCCCGGCAATGTTTTTGATAATATTCCACCAAGTAGGGCGGTAAAAAGTGCAACATATCATCCATTAACAACGTGGGGGGAATGCCCGCAGTACCAACGGGGAAAACATCGGCGTACAAAATACCGTAGTGAAAATCCTTTTGTTCGTCTGGTACCTGTTTGGCCTGGGCATTGTAGGATTTGGTGCCCCGGAATGGCGCCGTGCGGTAAAACACAGCTTCCACATAGGGTAATGCCGCTTCATAAAGCCAAGTAAAACCTTTAGATTTGGGAATAATTTCTAAACATTCGCCATCAATATAAACATGGTGATAAATGGGGCGGCCAGCAATGGCAAAAATACCGTTAACTAAGAAGTTCATGGCATCAGGAACTCCTTTAAATCCACCCTCATCGTAAATGTCGGACATTTCAAAGAATACCGGCGCCATCACTTCCCAAAAAAGCCCCAAATTGGAATAGTAGGATAGTTCTCTAACCTGTTCCAAAAATAAATCAGGGAAAAGTTTATACAAAGCCAACATAGGGGGATTACCCTTGAAGTAAGCGCGAATCGCTTTATCTGCGTTGGCCTTATATTCATCACTGTCTAGGTAAGCGTCGAATTTGCCCATGCCCATATCCCGGCCATGCCATAGCATTGCTTGCATACAGGCTTCCGCAAACTCCATATTGATGCGGTCATGCCAGAGGTGATGAAACAGTTTGGGCATTTTGGTGGTGTTGCCTTTTTCCATGAATTCCAGCAACTCAGGATGGGCGGAAGCTTCCCCCCGCCAGATTCTCAGATCGGCAGTTTCCCCAGCATAGTGGTTGGCTAGGTCTAAATATTCCTGGGGCAAAAAATATTTAAAGAAACGTAGGGGATTCAGGAAAACTCGCTCCGCAATGTAGAGCAGATCCCGCCAGTAAAAATCCATGGGCACAGCATAGGCTTTGTAAATACCGATAATCTGCATCAAATTTTCTGGGGTGTCTGGCAACATGGATCCACCGGCTTCAAGGCGATGGATAACGTCCGCAAAGGGATGGGTGGAGGGGGGTAAGATGGTGTTTTGGGTCAGGGTAGTCATTTCTGGTTCACGAGGGAAAAATAAACTGCACTCAAGACAACGGACAATGGCAACGGCGCTAAAGTTATGGCAAGGTCACCCCTTGGGCTAATTGCTCAACAGCGGGAGTGCCATGGGGCAGTTGGGCAATCATTTCATTGGTGGTGGTTTGCGTCCAATGCACTAAATAGTTGGGCTGAACACCGAGGAAGAAAATAATGGCGGTTAATACCAGGGCCGGTAGCATTTCCGAGGCTAATACTTTCGGATAGTAAGCCTGTTGATTATCAAGCTTGCCAAAGCAGGTACGGTTTAAAAGAATGACAAAATAGACCGCTGTTAAACCCGAAGCCAGAATGCAGAGTAGGGTGGGAATGGGAAAGGTGGGAAAACTGCCTTGGAAAACGATGAATTCCGCTGCAAACCCCACCAAGCCAGGAATGCCAGCACTGGCCATGCCCCCAGTAATTAATAGGGCACTGGTGAGGGGCAAACCCCGAATGGGATTCATCAAGCCATTCAACACATCCAGGTCGCGGGTACCAGCTTTCCGTTCGACGATACCAACCAGGTGAAATAACAAGGCCAAAATCAGGCCGTGGCTAACCATTTGGGCCACTGCCCCCAAAACACTTAATTCCGTGCCAGCGGCGGCGGCCACCAAGATATATCCCATGTGGCCAATGGAGCTGTAGGCCACCATCCGTTTGATGTCTTTTTGGGCGATCGCCGAGAGGGCTCCGTACAGTACAGTGACGGTGCCAATGATGGCTAGCACCGGGGCAAACTGGGCCCAGGTTTGGGGAAATAATTGCAGACCAAAGCGAATGATGCCGTAGGTTCCAAGTTTGGATAAAATTCCCCCCAATAGAATAGCCGTGGCCGGGGAAGCTTCTGTGTAGGCATCCGGTAACCAAGTGTGGAGAGGCACTAGGGGAATTTTGATGCCAAAACCCAGCAAAATTAGAATCAGCAGAACGGTTTGGGCAGACTCAGTGAAGGTTTGGGTAATTTGTGGGTTGTAATCAAAAGAATGGCTACCACTTAGCAAACTCATGCCGAGAAAAGCCGCCAACACCAACAGACCAGAAAAGGCAGTGTAGAGCAGAAATTTCATGGAGGCATAACCCCGCTTTTCCCCACCCCAAATGGCGATCATCAAGTAGAAGGGAATTAATTCCAGTTCGTAGAAGACAATAAATAGAAGCAAGTTTTGGGCTAGTAAGGCACCGGAAATACCAGCATTAATTAACAAAATCAAGCCATAATAAAGTCTTGACCTATTGACGTTGGGCCCAATACTGTAAATCGCCACTCCCGTTAACAAGTTATTAAGAATGACTAGGGGGAGGGATAACCCATCAATGGCAAGGCTGTAGTTTAAACCAAGCTGGGGAATCCAAGGTATATATTCCTGGAATTGAAACTGGGGGTCCGTAACATCAAACTTAAACAACACTAGCAATGACCAAACCAGGGTCAACACAGCAAATAGTTCGGTGATTTGCCGCAGTTGTTTGGCTGGTATGTTGCCCGGAAAAAAGCCAATAATTAAAGCTCCGATAACTGGCAGGATTAATAGCAGGCTAAGCATGGCAAAAAGAGGTGATAAATCAGTTAGATGAAGGTAAATCTTGCCGGGGGAAAATCAAACACAAACCAGAGTCAATGGATGGAATTCGTTCAGTTTTGATTTTCTTGGACTTGGGCTTAAAATGCTTGGCCAAATAGGGAATAACTGAGAAATGCGCCAATTAAAGTCAAGCCTAGAACGATGGAAAGGACATAAAATTGCGTCTGACCAGAAACGTTATATTTCAGGCTCTGACCACTAAAAATTGTTACGATGCCGATTAAGTTAATTACTCCATCTACAAAGGTTTTGTCGAACCAGTTAATCAAACGAGAAATTGAGTCAATGATGGCGACAATGGTGATTTTGTAGAATTTGTCTGTATATAAGTCATAGGCAAAAAAGTTTTGTAGTGCGGGCAAGGGTAAATTAATCGGTTTACTAATTTTGGGATTGAGGTAAATAAAGGCTGAGCTTCCCACACCAAGCAAGCTAGAAATAATTAAGACTGAGCTTAGTCCCCAATTGATATCGGCAAAATCCGGCAATAAATTTCCTTGCTTTAAAATGAGGGACAGATGCAGAGCAAAACCCACTGTTACCACCATGGGCAGCACCAGGGCCCACAAACCCTCTGGCGATCGGGTAGTCATCGGTTTAGCTACACCACCGAAAATCAAACAAAATTCCCTGGTTACATTGAAGGCGGTGAGTAGATTGACAACTAACAAAACTCCCACTAGTAAGGGATTGGTCTCTGCTAAATGTTCTGTCAGTTTTAACCAAGCCCAAAAGGTGCCAAAGGGAGGTAGGGCAATAAGGGAAGCAATCCCGACCAGATAACTCAAACCAGAAATCGGACGACGACTCCAAAGACCACCGTACTGGGTCAAGTCCTGGCTAACATTGTTAAGAATAATGCCCCCCACACACATGACCAAAATTGCCATGGCGAAGGTGTAGGTGAAAATCAATTGTAGAGCCGTTTCTCCTTGCCCTGTGCCCACAGCAATGAAGACCAAGCCCATATAAGCACTAACCACATAGGAAAGGGACCGCTTAATATCAATCTGGGCAATGGCGATGAGGGAAGCACCGATCGCCGTTAGGGAACCGACAGTGACCATGAAGGTTAAAGCCACAGGGGAAAGGGCCAGAATGGGTTGTACTTTTACCAAAACCCATGCTCCCGTTGAAACCACCACTGTATTCCTGAGAATGGTGGCGGGAATCGGCCCTTCCATGGCTTCATCCAACCAGAGATGGAGCGGAAATTGGGCACATTTAGCCAAAGGTCCAGCAATTAAGGCTAGACAAAGCAGAGTAGCGGCGGTGGGATTTAAGTCTGCACTGGCAGCCCATTGAGCTAAATCATCATAATTCCAACTTCCAGCCAGAGGTAGTAGGGCCACCACCCCCATTAATAAAATTAAATCCCCAACCCGTTTAGTTAAAAAAGCATCCCTCGCCCCGGTCACCACTAGGGATTGATTGAACCAATAGCCAATGAGAAGATAGGTCCCTAGGGTCAAAATTTCCAGAACAACGTAGCTGAAAAACAGTGAGTTGCACAACACTAAAGTGCATAATCCCGCTTCAAATAGAGCCATTAGCGAGAAAAATCTGGCCCAGCCCCAGTCCCTTTCTAGGTAGCCAATGGCATAAATCTGTGCCCCCAAGTTAAGGCCAGTAATCACCACTAAGGCAGCAATGTTGACGGTGGATATTTTTAAATCAAAGCTAATCTCTAGGTCGGCGGCCTGTAGCCAGGGAAAAGAAAGATCGATGGCGGGTTGCTGCCAAATATAGATAAGCACTAGCAGACTATGCAAAAATGCAGTGAAAGTCATTAAAGTGCTGATATAGCCCGCCGGTCTTGGCCCCGTTTGTCGAGTTAAGCCCGGTGACCAAGGGACTGCCAAGAGGGCACCTAAGAGAGCGTAGCAAGGTACTAGCCAGATAATTCGACTTAAACTTTCTAACATGGGGGTTGTGGGAAATTTTGTTAACAAGGTTCCACTTTCGCCGTCCAAACGTTCGAGTCACCGAAAAATTTTCCGGATTACTCGGTGCGAAGAACCCAGGACCGTCTAGAACCTAGACAGAGAAAAGCTAATACAATTAAAGTGATGGCCGAAATGGCTGATTTTATCTAGGCCCCAAGGAGACGCGACCATAGCCAAGCAGCAATGGTAGACGCTAGATGCATAGAAACAGTGTTATTTGTTACACCATATCATAGGTTAAATAAAATCCCAGATCAACAACCATTTGCTTAAGTGAATGATAAGTCTGGGTAATTAGAGGAAATGGCGATCGCCCTGGGGAGAGTTCACTCCTGGGGCAAATTTGGTCTTTTAATCTGAACCATCAAATCGGTGATTAATCTGTTGCCATTCCCGCAGTAGGGCCCGACATTGCAAACAGTCCAAAATTTTTAGCAAATCGACTAGTTGTGAAGGGACATGGAACTCGGCTCCGATCGCCTTGGGGTTGGGGGAAAAATCTTCGTTGATCCTGATCCAATAGCCATGGAGCTTTTGGTTGGAGAAAGAACTATTAACGGTCCAACCGCCGGGATTGAGGGGCACTATTTCAGTGATGGCATCCAGGGGGACATCCAGTTCCCGATTGAGAATTTCAGCCAAAGTTAGCTCCACCTTAGTTATATCCGTGAGCCTTCCTCCGGGAAAATCCCAAGTAGATCGACCTATCCCCGGCCGGAAAATAGGATGGGGTAAAAGCAAGCGATCGCCCTGTTGGGGCAACAACACCAAAGAATCAGCCTTTTCCACTCGCCAATAATCCAATCTCCTGGCCTGGCCGTCCTGCCACCTTTCTCCTTTCAAAGTCAACCAGGGATTTTTAACCTCAGCAAAACATTCCAGCAGAGTCCAAGCCAGACCGTCGGACTGATTTTCCTGTTCAGCTTCTGGGCCAATTTGTAAAACGTCCCCATCGTCCCAAGGGCGATCATAATTTTTATCTATGGAGAGCATTGCCAAAATCCTTTTCTTAACATTTCTTAAAATTAAGGCCGTTATAGCAACAACATTGATTAATTTCTATCTAATTTTTGACGGTGTCCATTGCTATCAGTTGTAAATTGATGAAAATGCTGTAAATTTTTGTAACAAAGTTCAACTTTATCTTGACTTTTGTAAGTCTTTGCAAAATCCAGGAGCTAGAACTGGTCAGGGCTGGGGCAATTTTTAATTATTGTTACGCAGGTCTTGCCTAGGGGGGGGGAGGCCGTATTATCTTCTAGTGATGTTTGCTGAAAACGCCTATCTGTGCAAGGTTTAACATCGTTATTATGAAGCGAAAACTAATTCCCTTTTTTACGCTTCCTCTATTACACTATTCTGCATAGGAAACCCTTAATAGTTCATTGTCGAGCGAGGAGAACCCTGCATGACAATTAGTCCACCCGAAAGAGAGGCTAAGGCCAAAGTCTCGGTTGATAACAATCCGGTACCAACTTCCTTCGAGAAGTGGGGCAAGCCGGGTCACTTCGACCGGACTTTAGCTAGAGGTCCCAAAACCACCACCTGGATTTGGAATCTCCATGCCAATGCCCATGATTTTGATAGTCAGACCAGCGATTTAGAAGATGTTTCGCGCAAAATCTTCAGTGCTCACTTTGGGCACCTCGCTGTGGTCTTTGTTTGGTTAAGTGGAATGTACTTCCACGGCGCGAAATTTTCCAATTACGAAGGTTGGTTAGCTGACCCCACCCACATTAAACCCAGTGCTCAAGTGGTTTGGCCCATTGTTGGTCAAGGCATTTTGAATGGAGATGTGGGCGGCGGCTTCCACGGTATTCAGATTACGTCCGGCCTGTTTTATCTCTGGCGGGCCTCCGGTTTCACCGACAGCTATCAGCTTTACTGCACCGCCATTGGTGGTTTGGTTATGGCTGCCCTAATGCTGTTCGCTGGCTGGTTCCACTACCACGTCAAAGCTCCCAAATTGGAATGGTTCCAAAATGTGGAGTCGATGATGAACCATCATTTGGCTGGTTTGTTGGGTTTAGGCTCCTTGGGATGGGCGGGTCACCAGATCCACGTTTCCATGCCCATTAATAAACTTTTGGATGCTGGGGTTGCTCCTAAGGACATTCCCCTCCCCCACGAGTTTATTTTAGAGCCGAGCAAAATGGCGGAACTCTACCCCAGCTTTGCCCAGGGCTTGACGCCGTTCTTTACCCTCAACTGGGGAGTCTACGCTGACTTCCTCACCTTTAAGGGGGGATTGAATCCGGTAACCGGCGGATTGTGGTTATCTGATACCGCTCACCACCACTTGGCGATCGCCGTCCTGTTCATCATTGCCGGTCATATGTACCGCACGAACTGGGGCATCGGTCACAGTATGAAAGAGATCCTCGAAGCCCACAAGGGCCCCTTCACCGGGGAAGGTCACAAAGGACTTTATGAAATCCTGACCACTTCTTGGCACGCTCAATTGGCCATTAACCTCGCCCTGTTAGGTTCTTTGACGATCATCGTTGCACAACACATGTATGCGATGCCGCCCTACCCCTACCAGGCGATCGATTACGCTACGCAGCTATCCCTATTCACCCACCACATGTGGATTGGCGGCTTCCTCATCGTAGGGGCCGGTGCCCATGGCGCCATCTTCATGGTGCGTGATTACGATCCCGCCAAAAACGTTAATAACTTGCTGGATCGGATGCTGCGCCACCGTGACGCCATCATTTCCCATCTCAACTGGGTATGTATTTTCCTCGGCTTCCATAGCTTCGGTCTCTACATCCACAACGACACCATGCGGGCTTTAGGCCGTCCCCAGGACATGTTTTCCGACACGGCCATTCAATTGCAACCGATCTTTGCCCAATGGGTACAGCACCTGCACACCTTGGCCCCCGGAGCCACTGCTCCCAATGCCTTGGCCACTGCCAGCTATGCCTTTGGTGGAGAAACCGTTGCCGTTGCCGGTAAAGTCGCCATGATGCCCATCACCCTGGGTACGGCAGACTTCATGGTTCACCACATCCACGCTTTCACAATCCACGTAACGGCCCTGATCCTCCTCAAAGGGGTTCTGTATGCCCGTAGTTCTCGCCTTGTCCCCGATAAAGCGAATCTCGGCTTCCGTTTCCCCTGTGATGGCCCTGGTCGCGGCGGCACCTGCCAAGTATCTGGTTGGGACCACGTTTTCCTTGGTCTGTTCTGGATGTACAACTCTCTTTCCATCGTCATCTTCCACTTCAGTTGGAAAATGCAATCCGATGTTTGGGGTACCGTTTCCCCCGATGGCGGTGTCACCCATGTGACCCTGGGTAACTTTGCCCAGAGTGCCATCACCATCAATGGCTGGTTGCGGGACTTCCTCTGGGCCCAAGCCGCCAACGTAATCAACTCCTACGGTTCTGCCCTGTCGGCCTACGGCATCATGTTCCTTGCTGGACACTTTGTCTTCGCCTTCAGCCTCATGTTCCTGTTCAGTGGACGGGGATATTGGCAAGAGTTGATCGAGTCCATTGTCTGGGCTCACAACAAACTGAATGTGGCTCCTGCCATTCAACCCCGCGCTTTGAGCATCATTCAAGGTCGTGCGGTCGGTGTAGCGCATTATCTCCTCGGAGGTATTGTTACCACCTGGGCGTTCTTCCTCGCCCGCAGTCTTTCCATTGGCTAGACTTTGAGCTGAAGTTGGGTTTTCCGGGATAAACCAGGGGGATTGGCTGAGGTTTTTAACTCGCCCTAATCTTCCCCCTGCCCTTCACCCTCCCCAGCCTTTAATAGAAGCGGTTTTAATTTCGCTTTTACCCTATATTCACCCCTATAACCCCTTGTTATAGTGGCTTTAACAATCCGGAAATGAGCAGCGCTTCTGCATTAGCCTCATTTTGCTTGCTTAACGAGGAGAATTTCCGAAAAAGCTATGGCAACTAAATTTCCTAAATTTAGCCAGGATCTCGCCCAAGACCCGACTACACGGCGTATTTGGTACGGGATTGCTACGGCCCACGACTTTGAAACCCACGATGGGATGACTGAGGAGAATCTTTACCAAAAGATTTTTGCCTCCCACTTTGGTCACATCGCCATCATTTTCCTGTGGACGTCTGGCACCCTTTTCCACGTTGCGTGGCAAGGTAATTTTGAACAATGGATTAAAGATCCTTTAAACATTCGCCCGATCGCCCATGCGATTTGGGATCCCCACTTTGGCGAGGGGGCAGTTAATGCCTTCACCCAAGCTGGGGCTTCTAACCCGGTTAACATTGCTTATTCCGGGGTTTACCACTGGTTCTACACCATTGGTATGACCACCAACCAAGAGCTCTACTCTGGTGCGGTCTTCCTATTAGTGTTAGCTTCCCTGTTTTTGTTTGCAGGCTGGCTACACCTCCAACCGAAGTTCCGTCCTAGCTTAGCTTGGTTTAAAAATGCCGAATCCCGCTTAAATCACCACTTGGCTGGTTTGTTCGGGGTTAGCTCCTTGGCTTGGGCTGGTCACTTGGTCCACGTCGCGATTCCCGAAGCCCGGGGTCAACACGTTGGTTGGGATAACTTCCTGTCTACCCCTCCCCACCCTGCTGGTTTGATGCCTTTCTTCACCGGCAACTGGGGCGTGTATGCAGCGGATCCCGACACTGCTGGCCACATTTTTGGTACTTCTGAAGGTGCTGGTACCGCAATCTTGACCTTCCTGGGTGGTTTCCACCCTCAAACGGAAGCTCTCTGGTTAACGGACATTGCCCACCACCATTTGGCGATCGCCGTGATCTTCATCATTGCTGGTCACATGTATCGCACCAACTGGGGCATTGGCCACAGCATCAAAGAAATTCTTAATGCCCATAAAGGTCCCCTAACCGGCGCAGGCCATACCAACCTGTACGACACCATCAATAACTCCCTCCACTTCCAACTCGGCTTAGCCTTGGCAAGCTTAGGGGTTATTACTTCCCTGGTGGCGCAGCACATGTACTCCCTGCCCTCCTACGCCTTTATTGCCCAGGACCACACCACCCAAGCAGCCCTCTACACCCATCACCAGTACATTGCTGGATTCCTGATGGTCGGTGCTTTTGCCCACGGTGCCATCTTCTTTGTCCGGGATTACGATCCTGTGGCCAATAAAGATAATGTGCTGGCCCGCATGCTTGAACACAAAGAAGCACTGATTTCCCACCTCAGTTGGGTATCCCTCTTCTTGGGCTTCCACACCCTTGGTCTTTATGTCCATAACGATGTGGTGGTGGCCTTCGGTACCCCCGAAAAACAAATTCTGATCGAGCCTGTTTTTGCTCAATGGATTCAAGCAACTTCCGGTAAAGCTCTCTATGGCTTTGACGTATTGCTCTCCAATCCTGACAGCATTGCTTCCACCACTGGAGCCGCTTGGTTACCCGGTTGGTTGGATGCTATCAACAGCGGCACCAATTCCCTGTTCTTGACCATTGGTCCTGGGGACTTCTTGGTTCACCACGCCATCGCCCTAGGGTTGCACACCACTGCCCTGATCTTGATCAAAGGTGCTTTGGATGCCCGTGGTTCCAAGTTGATGCCGGACAAAAAAGACTTCGGTTACTCCTTCCCCTGTGACGGCCCCGGCCGTGGCGGTACCTGCGACATCTCTGCTTGGGATTCCTTCTACCTAGCCATGTTCTGGATGCTGAATACCCTGGGCTGGTTGACCTTCTACTGGCACTGGAAACACCTCGGTGTTTGGACGGGTAACGTTGCTCAGTTCAACGAAAACTCTACCTACCTGATGGGATGGTTCCGGGATTATCTCTGGGCAAACTCTGCTCAGTTGATCAACGGCTACAATCCCTACGGTGTTAACAACCTGTCGGTTTGGGCTTGGATGTTCCTCTTCGGACACCTGGTCTGGGCCACCGGCTTCATGTTCCTGATCTCTTGGCGGGGTTACTGGCAAGAGTTGATTGAAACCATCGTTTGGGCCCACGAGCGCACTCCTTTGGCGAACTTGGTTCGTTGGAAAGATAAGCCCGTTGCGTTGTCCATCGTTCAAGCCCGTTTGGTTGGCTTAGCCCACTTCACCGTTGGTTATGTCCTCACCTATGCGGCATTCCTAATTGCTTCCACAGCGGGCAAGTTCGGTTAACGAAAATCCTCTGTTAGGTAATTAAGCTTGTCCCCTGCCCTCGTTGGTGGGGGATTTGCTTTGGGGATTAAATATTGCCATGGAAATCTGGCGATCGCCTAGGGGTACCGCCCGAACTAATTGGATTTGCTCAATGCCACTGTCAATGAAATCCGCTCTTGTATATTTAGCCAACTTGCCCCGCCCATACCGTGTGCAGATAACCACAAATTGTTCATCTGATTTTTGTTCAACCAAATGCCGTGATTATTCATGAGTAGCATTGTGGCTTCAACCTATTCTCAGTCGAACTTTAAATAATTGAGATTATTTTGATAGAATCGAGGAAATGCTCATTAGAGCCTACTCAAAAACAAACTATCGGAATTTTACACCCACTCTCTTCAAAATTCTCTCAAGACCAACAGGAAAGCGAAAGAGTTTATCTTGAGTTGACTCGTGTCCCAAAAACTTTGCTGGCGGTGGTCACCGGCGGCCCTTGGTTGGGATCTTATGATTCGTTTTAAATATTTTCGGCGAACACTTTATCTCCTAATGATTTCCTGATAGTAGAAGTTTTCCCGACAATCATCCACATTTTAATAAGCCGGATTGGCTGGATATGAGTATTAAAAGAAAAGTATTGATGTTTTTATCTTTGCTATTTCTAACAGCCATTGGTAACGGTGCCATAAGTTTTCAAATAGAAAAATATGGTGAAGAAAAACTAGAATGGGTCAATCATACGAATCAAGTTTTAGGTGAAATAAGTAACTTTTTAGGCAGTATAGATAACGCTGAAGCTAATCAAAGAAATTATTTGCTTACCAAAAGGCTATCCTATTTGATGCATTATCAGATTAGTTTAGAAAAAATTGAATATCATTTCAAGCAATTGAAAACTTTGACTATAGACAATCCTATTCAGCAACAACGTTTAGACTCCATCAAAAAATATCTTGAAATTAATCTCAATGAGTTATCAGAAACAACTCGTTTAAATCAGGAAAATAATTATGTCAAATCCCTTGAAATTATCAATCAAGGTAAAGGCAGGAAGTCAATGGAAGATATCAGAAATGTACTTAGGGAAATGGTAAATACAGAAAATGTTTTGCTAGAGCAAAGGAAGGGTGATTACCGAAGGAACAGAGCAGTGCTATTTACATTTATTTATATTCAGATCATGTTTTTTGTATTTCTTGCCTTTATGACTCTCTCATTTTTAAATAAACAATTATTTTCACCACTGAAACTACTTCTTGCTAGCACAGAGAAAGTTGACAAAGGCGAAAAACTTGATGTTTCAGATATTTTGCCCAATGATGAAATTGGCTATCTACTCTCTGCTTTTTTTAAAATGAACGAAAGAGTGCAGGAACGGACGCAAATATTAGACTATAAAGTTCACCATGATGAATTAACTGGACTGGAAAATCGAGCAGACATGTTTGATAAAATTGACGATTCTATCAAAAAATCACAACAATGCAATTCTAAAACTGCCATTTTATTTATAGACCTAAATAAATTCAAAAAAATTAACGATACCCTTGGCCATGACGCTGGAGATCTAGTACTAAAGGAGACAGCTAATCGACTTCAGCAGGCTGTTCGCTCTGATGATGATCTGTTCCGCATCGGTGGAGATGAATTTATTTTGATAATACAAAATCTTGAGAATAGCTTAAAGGTTGAGGATATTGTCTTTAATATCTTAAAGATTTTTAAAAGACCTGTAATAATTCAGGGCCAATCAATTGAAATTTTGCTCAGCATTGGCATTGCCATTGCACCTGATGATTCAGAAAAAGGTGATGAAATTTTAAAATTTTCTGATATTGCAATGTACGAAGCCAAGCAGGATGAAAATACTGAGTTTAAATTTTTTGATCGAAGTATGCTGAAGCGTTGGAGTGATTAGTGAGCAACCTATTGTAAATAAAAGAATGGAACGCTGTTATTTGCTATTATTCAATGTCATTAACAAATACCATTCCATTTACTCCGTCCTTGATTTTGTTAGCTCCTTCCCTAAGCTTGACATCCACGATCATACGTCACTAGAAATACTGCATGCTGTGGGAATAACTTTTTCAATCAATTATAAAATTAATTAGTAAGTCAGTCGGAATCATATTTGGTTCCAGTTTGCTTCCAGGGATGGGTGGTCTATTTGTGGGAGGAGAATTAGCCATGGCCAATATTCTTTTAGTGGACGACGAAAATGCTTTAACGGAACCTTTAAGCAAAGCATTAGGGCATCAGGGTTATCGCACTGATGTGGCCGACCAAGGTCAAATGGGTTTAGCCATGGCGATCGCCGGTCAATATGACTTATTAATCCTTGACTGGATGTTGCCCCAGGTATCTGGGTTGGAAATTTGTCGTCAAATTAGGGCTCTGGGACGGTCAACGCCGGTTTTATTTCTCACTGCTAAAGATACCCTCGATGACCGGGTGGCGGGCTTAGATGCCGGTGGAGATGACTATTTAATTAAACCCTTTGAATTAAGGGAACTTTTAGCCAGGGTGCGAGCCCTATTGCGACGGCAAGGCCAAGGAGAAATCTCTCCAGAAATTCCAGGTAAAAGCAATGTGCTTAGTGTCAACAACGTCAGCCTAGATGTGGCTAATCAAGTGGCCTATTGTCAAGGTCAACGCATTGCCCTGTCGGAAAAGGAAGTGGCCCTGCTGAGTCTGTTCCTTCAGGCCCCGGGGCAAATTTTGAGCCACGAGGAAATCTATGCTCGCCTCTGGCCGGGAGAATCCCCCCCCAGTAGCAACGTTTTGGCCGCCCTAGTGCGGTTGCTACGACGCAAAATTGAACAGCCCAATGCCCCCCGCCTGATTAATTCTGTTTACGGCAAGGGCTATTGCTTCGAAGTCTATTAACCGACGATCGCCTTGACCGCGTCGACAATTTGGGGTGGTTGGACAATGGTCAGCCGTTCCAACATGCCGTTATAGGGGGTGGGAATATCCTGGGAAGAAAGGCGCACCACCGGAGCATCTAATTCATCAAAGAGATGGTCATTGATGAGGGCGATTAATTCTGCCCCAATGCCGCCAGTCTTCATACATTCTTCGACAATAATTACCCGATGGGTTTTCTTCACCGAAGCGCTAATGGTTTCCATGTCAAAGGGCTTGAGGGAAATCAGGTCGATTACTTCCGGGTCGTAACCTTCTTTTTCCAAGGTTTTGAGGGCCTGTAAGCAATGGTGACGCATGCGGGAATAGGTCAAAATGGTCACGTCTTTACCAGGACGCACCACTTCCGCTTTATCCAAGGGCACAATATATTCGTAGTCGGGCAGATTTTCCTTCAGGTTGTACAGCAGTACATGCTCAAAAAATAACACTGGGTTATTGTCCCGAATGGCCGCTTTGAGTAAACCCTTGGCATTGTAGGGGGTGGAGCAAGCCACAATTTTTAGCCCCGGCACTGCATGGAAATAGGCCTCCAACCGTTGGGAGTGCTCTGCCCCTAACTGTCGACCTACGCCCCCAGGCCCCCTAATGACCATAGGAATTTGGTAATTGCCGCCGGAAGTGTAGCGCAACATGCCTGCGTTATTGGCAATTTGGTTAAACGCCAACAGTAGGAAACCCATGTTCATGCCTTCAATGACTGGGCGTAACCCTGTCATGGCCGCCCCCACCGCCATGCCGGTGAAACTGTTTTCGGCGATCGGGGTATCCAACACCCGCATTTCGCCATACTTTTCGTACAAATCCTTGGTCACCTTGTAGGAACCGCCATAGTGCCCCACATCTTCTCCCAGCACAAGGACGTTGACATCCCGTCCCATTTCTTCGTCAAGGGCTTGGCGTAGGGCGGCAAACAGTAGGGTCTCAGCCATGATTTCTGGGGGAAAACTTAGTTTGTAGTAACGATTTGGACCGCCGCCGCATCTCCCCCCGCTGATCCGTAAAGATAAAACAAGCAAGGGCGATCGGGGCACAACAATCTAGTATTTTGACACACTGACTGGCCCCCATAGCGGGGATTTTAGTCAGGGAGCAAGGTGGGCATCGATTAGGGCGCCAGCTCGAAAGCTATTCGTTGTTCCCTGCCCAAGCAAACAATTCCCCTGGTTAACAGCCCTGGCACCTTGCGTGTTGATTTGCCCGTGCCACGTTTTTGATAGGATGAAAGGCTAGCTGAGTTCTAATCCTCGCTTACCCAGTCCGATTGATTGTTCCCATCCGTCCCCCCAGAGGAATTTCCCATGCCCCAGGCCGTTGGCGTTATACAAACTCTTGGCTTTCCCTCCGTTCTGGCCGCCGCCGATGCCATGCTCAAGGGGGGAAGGGTGACCTTGGTGTACTATGACTTGGCGGAACGGGGAAATTTTGTGGTCGCAATACGGGGTCCAGTGTCGGAGGTCAATCTCTCGATGAAGATGGGTCTAGCCGCGGTCAACGAATCCGTTATGGGGGGAGAAATTGTCAGCCACTACATCGTCCCCAATCCACCCGAAAATGTCCTGGCGGTTCTGCCGGTGGAATACACAGAAAAAGTCGCTCGCTTCCGCACCTAACGGAGACTTTGCCGCCCTCGTGGTCCGATGTACACCACTTAGCCTATAGTTGACCATGGGATTCTCGCTAATCTCCACCCCGACCAGTCGTTAAGTCGAGGGTTTTGGTTCGATCTGTCCTTTAGTTTTTGCCGCCACTGTCAAGGAGAAAAATATGTCCGCCCAATCCGCCGTCGGTTCCATTGAAACCATTGGTTTTCCCGGTATTCTTGCCGCTGCTGATGCCATGGTTAAGGCCGGTAGGATTACCATTGTGGGCTACATTCGGGCAGGGAGTGCTCGGTTCACCCTTAACATTCGTGGAGATGTGCAGGAAGTAAAAACTGCCATGGCGGCGGGTATTGATGCCATTAACCGCACGGAAGGGGCAGATGTGAAAACCTGGGTGATCATTCCCCGGCCCCACGAAAACGTCGTAGCGGTTCTGCCTATTGATTTTAGTCCTGAGGTGGAGCCTTTCCGAGAAGCCGCGGAAGGTCTGAATCGTCGTTAATTTTTTTCGTTAGTTCGTGAGGAAGTGCAACAGGTGTGGATAGGGGAGGCTAGAAGATGCCCTGATGCGCCGAATCCTGATTGCACCAGACTCGTTTAAAGGGACTCTCTCCGCTGGGGAGGTTTGCCGTATTACATCGGAAGTTTTAGCACCAGAATTTGACTGTGTTGCCCATCCCTTGGCTGATGGTGGGGAAGGAACTCTAGAGGCGATCGCCCATAATCTCGATAGCCAATGGCAAACGGTGCGGGTACAGGGCCCATTGCCTGGTCAAAAGGTTGACGCCCGTTATTTATGGTTAGCAGAAAAGGAAACAGCGGTCATTGAAATGGCCCAGGCCAGCGGTTTACCTTTGGTCCCCATGGGGAAGCGTAATCCGGAAATTACCACTAGCTACGGCACTGGGGAATTAATTGCCCATGCTGTCCAGCGGGGAGCAAAACACATTCAACTGGCGATCGGTGGTTCAGCCACCAATGATGGCGGTTTAGGTTTGCTGATGGCGTTGGGTTGGAGGTTTTTAGATTATCAAGGCCAATCTGTCGGGTGGGGAGGACAAGGTCTGGAAAAAGTCACCGAAATTATTCCCGCAGTGTTAGATACTTTTCCCCAGATCGCCCTGTTATGTGATGTGACCAATCCTTTTTACGGTTCCCATGGGGCCGCCTTTGTTTATGCTCCCCAAAAAGGGGCAGATCCAGCCATGGTGCAACGCTTAGATCGTGGGCTGGAACATTTTGCTCAGGTAGTTAGAAAAAGGGATGGCTTTGAGCTTAATTTTTCCGGAGCCGGTGCCGCTGGGGGGGTTGGTGGGGGCGTTGCCTGGGCCCTCAAGGCCACTATCGAGTCGGGGTTTACGGCGATCGCCCAGTTGACGGGGCTGGAACAAGCCATGGCCCAATGCGACCTAGTGGTAACCGGGGAAGGTTGCTTCGATGGCCAATCTCACCAGGGCAAAGTTGTGGGGAGGGTCATTGAGCTGGCACAAGCTATGGGGAAACCGGCGATCGTGGTGGCGGGGCAAAGTCAAGAAAACCAAACAAAAACCCCGTCCAACCTAAAGCAAATTTTTACCCTAGTGGGCAGTGATATTTCTCCAACCACAGCCCTGAACAATCCTCAATGGGCTTTGCAACGGAGACTTGTTGAGGTCAAACAATATCTGATCAACCTGATAGATTAGGAAATGGTCGGCTATCTCCTCGACCAAGCTGAGGGGGCCAGCCAGAAAACTGACCCTCACCCTAGCCATCATCAAAATAGCAACTATAATTTGTTATTAACCATCAACATCATCGTTCCGTGAGCAGAAGCTGTAGGCGGTTTTTCTTTGCCAAAACTGATTGTGGCTCCGGCACCCTAAACCGAGTCTACAAAACAGCCCAATGGCCTTGCTAAACCTAGCATTCACCATGAATCTAAAGAAAATTGTCAACTTCTCCCACTCTTTCGAAAAAAACGTGTACAATGTGTTACTGAGTATAGGACTTGGTTCCCGTAGTCATTATTAGGTGTGAGGAAAAGCTAAAAATGCTTAAACTATCTTGGAAGTCCCTGTTAGTGAGCCCCGCTGTGATCGGTGCCGCCCTTGTGGCTGGTGCTGCTAACGCCGCTCCCGACAACGTTACGAATGCTCAAGTTTTAGATCAATTAGATCAATACACCGCTGAAGGTCAACTCTCCAGTGTTGATCAAGTAACCAGCGTCAGCGAACTCCGCGATGTGCAACCCACCGCCTGGGCCTATGAAGCGCTCAAGAGCTTGGTGGAACGCTACGGTTGTATCGTTGGTTACCCTGACCGCACCTTCCGTGGCGATCGGGCTCTCAGCCGTTGGGAATTTGCCGCTGGTCTTAACGCCTGTATGAACGTTATGGAACGTTTGATTCAGGAAAATGTGGCGGTTCTCCGTGAGGACATCGACAAACTAAAACGTCTCATGCAGGAATTCGAAGCAGAGTTGGCTGCTTTGGGTGCCCGGGTTGACAACCTTGAAGCCCGCACCTCCTTCCTGGAAGACCATCAGTTTTCTACCACCACCAAATTGACCGGGGAAGTGATTTTTGCTCCCACCGCCATCTTTGGTACCAAAAACACCCTCAACAACCAGAGCGACAACAACCAGGCTGTATTCCAAAACCGGGTTCGCTTACAGTTCAACACCAGTTTTTCCGGTGAAGACCTGTTGGTTACTCGTCTTGCCGCTGGTAGCAATAATCGCTTCAAGAGCTTCTACCCCACCCAAAACGTTATCGATCCCGAGACCGGTAACCCCATTGGTATTGTCGGCAACTACTATGAAAGCCCCACCTTCACCCAGGTGCACCAACTTTCCCCCGGCGATAATAATAACGTCGCCGTCGACTGGTTAGCTTACTATGTACCCCTCGATTTGGGAACCAACTTCCGTCTCAACAACTACATCGCTGCCTTTGGTGGTATCTGGGATGACTTCGTTCCCACCCTGAACCCCTACTTCGATGACTACACCGGTGGTAAAGGTTCCTTGAGCCAATTCACTGCCCAGAACCCCATCTACTCCATTGGTGGTGGTACTGGTATAGGTACTAGCCTTGAGTTGGGCTTCCTCAGCAATCTCTTAGGACCCACTTCCTTGAGCTTGGGTTACTTGGCTAGCACTGGTGCCAACCCCAGCAGCGGCAGCTCCGTGACCAACCCTGCTACCGGTAATAACTACGACTTCAGCAGTGGTGGCAATGGTCTGTTTAACGGTGGCTACGGTGCCTTGGCCCAGATTACCACCAATATTTTCGACCGGGTCAGCCTAGGTTTCACCTACGTTAATGCCTACACCACCCCCGATGCCGCTATCTTCGGTAAAGGTGGCACCCAGGGTATTGTTGGTACGACTGCCGCTAACCTCAACCGTTCTGAATTGAACGATTCCTTTGTTAACGGTTTGGGCGTAGGTGCTCCCCCCGTAGATGCAGCTACCTACAACGGTAATGTCAGTGGTGGTACTGCTTCGGGTAACGTTGTCAACCCCTACGACTTCGGTGGTAAACAAACCAACAGCTATGGTATCCAAATGGCTTGGAACGTTGCTGACTGGTTGAGCTTCAGTGCCTATGGTAGCTACACCAACGTAACTTTGATTGGTAAGGACAACGGTGACATCTGGACCTACGGTGGTGGCTTTGCCTTCCCTGACCTTGGTAAAGAAGGTAACGTGCTTGGTATCTTTGCTGGTGTTCAACCCTATGTTTCTGGTTTCACCAACGGTACTTTAGGCACCACCTTTGTAACCACCGCTAACCCTGTCCAAGTTGAATTGTTCTACAAGTATCAACTGACCGACAACCTTTCTTTGACCCCTGGTGTAATCTGGATCTCCAAGCCTGAACAGACCACCAACGCCACTGACGCCTTCATTGGCACCATCCGTGGTACCTTCACTTTCTAATTCTAAGTTCATCTTCCCAGGATACTTATTTGAAAGTTAAGCTCTAATAACTCTTTGACCCCGCCTTTGGTGGGGTTTTTCGTTGTAAGATGCAGGCAGATTTCCTCTCTTAGTAGCCCCTTATCTATGAAAATTGCCAGCAATGTTACGGAGTTAATTGGTCGTACTCCTCTAGTTAGCCTCAATCGTATTCCCCAATCCGAGGGGTGTGAAGCTCAAATTGTAGTCAAGTTAGAAGGGATGAACCCGGCGGCGTCGGTAAAAGACCGCATTGGCGTCAATATGATTAACCGGGCAGAACAGGAAGGGTTGATTGAACCAGGCAGAACTCTGTTGATTGAGCCCACTTCCGGTAATACAGGTATTGCCCTCGCCATGGTGGCGGCGGCCAAGGGTTATCAATTGATTTTGACCATGCCAGAAACCATGAGCCAAGAACGACGGGCTATGTTAAAAGCCTATGGAGCCAAATTGGAACTCACCCCAGGGGGAGAAGGTATGGGCGGGTGCATTAGAAGGGCCCAGGAATTGGCGGAAAGTTTACCCAATGCCTATATGTTGCAACAGTTTGATAATCCGGCTAATCCTCAAATTCATCAACAAACTACAGCATTGGAAATTTGGCAAGATACGGACGGAGCCATTGATTTTTTGGTGGCGGGGGTAGGCACTGGTGGCACAATTACCGGGGTTGCTTCTGTATTGAAGGAGAAAAAGCCTACTTTTCAGGCGATCGCCGTGGAACCCCACAATAGTCCGGTCTTATCGGGGGGGAAACCAGGTCCCCACAAAATCCAAGGCATTGGGGCAGGCTTTATTCCCGAAGTGCTGGATGTGGATTTAATTGATGAAGTAATTACCGTTACCGACCAAGAGGCGATCGCCTACGGCCGTAGATTAGCCAGGGAAGAAGGTTTATTGTCGGGGATTTCCACCGGGGCAGCTCTAGCGGCGGCCATCAAAGTGGGAAAAAGACCTGCCAATAAAGATAAATTAATTGTTATGATCCAACCTAGTTTTGGGGAAAGATACCTCAGCACCCCCCTATTTCAGGATTTGGACTAGGAAAAGAATTTTTCCTGAAAACTTTGCCGGAAAAAGAAAACTTTCGGGAATTGTGAGTTATTTTAAAGCGTAAGTGGTCACACAATACGAGCATTCCCCATGGTAACGCTACTCGAAAATCCCTTCCGCACTGGACTCCGCCAAGAACGCACTCCAGAACCCCTCATTTTGACCATTTTTGGCGCATCGGGGGACCTGACCCAACGGAAACTGGTGCCAGCCATCTACCAAATGAAACGGGAGCGTCGTTTACCCCCGGAGTTAACAGTTGTCGGTTTTGCTAGAAGGGACTGGAGCCACGACCATTTTCGTGAGCAGATGCGTAAGGGCATCGAAGAATTTTCCACCGGCATTGGTAGCGAGGACCTGTGGAATGAGTTTGCCCAGGGTCTATTTTATTGCTCCGGCAACATGGACGACCCAGAAAGCTATCTCAAATTGAAAAACTTCCTGGCGGAATTAGATGAAAAACGCAACACCAGGGGCAATCGGGTCTTCTATTTAGCCGTTTCCCCCAACTTCTTTCCCCCAGGTATTAAACAATTGGGGGCGGCGGGGATGCTTAGTGATCCGATAAAAAGCCGGATTGTGATCGAAAAGCCCTTTGGTCGAGATTTAAGCTCAGCCCAAAACCTTAACCGAGTGGTGCAGGGGGTTTGTAAAGAAAATCAGGTATATCGCATCGACCATTATCTGGGCAAAGAAACGGTGCAGAACCTAATGGTATTCCGCTTTGCCAATGCAATTTTTGAACCATTGTGGAATCGCCAGTTTGTCGACCACGTACAAATTACGGTGGCAGAAACGGTAGGTGTAGAAGAACGGGCTGGTTATTACGAATCTGCCGGTGCCCTGCGGGACATGGTGCAGAACCACCTGTTGCAACTGTTTTGCTTGACCGCCATGGACCCCCCCAACGCCATTGATGCAGATAGTATTCGCAACGAAAAGGTTAAAGTTTTACAGGCTACCCGTTTGGCAGATATTAATAACCTGGAAAATGCTGGCATCCGTGGTCAATATAAAGCGGGTTGGATGGGCGGCAAACCAGTCCCCGGCTATCGGGAAGAATCAGGGGTAGCTCCCACTTCTACCACCCCCACCTTTGTCGCCCTCAAGTTAATGGTGGATAACTGGCGTTGGCAGGGAGTCCCCTTTTATCTCCGCACCGGCAAGCGCATGCCCAAAAAAGTGAGTGAGATCGCCATTCAATTCCGGGAAGTGCCATTGTTAATTTTTCAATCCGTGGCTCACCAAGCTAACCCCAATGTGTTGAGTCTGCGAATTCAGCCCAACGAAGGTATTTCTCTCCGCTTTGAAGCAAAGATGCCTGGCTCAGAATTGCGTACCCGCACCGTGGATATGGATTTTAGCTATGGTTCTTCCTTTGGGGTGGCCACGGCTGACGCTTATCATCGTCTCTTACTGGATTGTATGTTGGGGGATCAAACCCTCTTCACTAGGGCTGATGAGGTGGAAGAAGCTTGGCGGGTAGTAACTCCGGTGTTATCAGCTTGGGATGCCCCCAGTGATCCCCTTTCCATGCCTTTGTACGAAGCTGGCACCTGGGAACCGGCGGAGGCGGAATGGTTAATTAATAAGGATGGCCGTCGTTGGCGCAGGTTATAGATCGCTAGTAAACCAAAGTTAATCAACCGGTTAACATCGACCCTAATTATGGATACTGATTAGCAATTTTTTGACTGCAAAAATTATTGTTTATGAATAATGAATTAGGGGTCACTGTTCTAGGGAAAAATGCCCATCAAAGTAGATGGTTTTTAGTTCCATTGGGAATGACTGTTTTACTTTGTCTGGGCACGGTATATTCCTGGAGTATTTTCAGGACTCCCCTAGAGAATGAATTGGGCATTAGTGCAACAGCTAGTTTACTGCCCTATACTTTTGTGTTGGTTTTCTATGCCATTTTTATGCCTATTACGGGGTTTTACATTCCCCGCCTTGGTACCCGTAAAATCACTGCTGTTGGTGGTATTATTGTCGGTTTGGGTTACATTTTATCTAGTTTTGCCACTAACGTCGGAACTTTGATTTTTACCTACGGAGTAATTACCGGCATTGGCATTGGTATTGTTTATGGTGTTCCTATGGCTGTTGTGGCCCGCTGGTTTCCGGACAAAAAAGGACTAGCGATGGGATTAACTATTATTGGCTTTGGTTTATCTCCCCTGATCACTGCCCCCCTGGCTAACCATTTAATTAGTGTTTATACTGTCCGCCCTACCCTGCGTCTTTTGGGCATTGTCTTCACTCTGGTTATTCTGACTATTTCCTTAACGATGAAATTTCCTCCCAGGGGATGGCAACCACCCCAGAAAATCACTAATACTGAAACTATTTTAACCCCGGTTTATCCCCAAAATTTGTTTAAAACCCGCTCATTTTATGGTCTATGGATTTGCTATATCATCGGGGCATTAGTGGGGTTGAGTGCCATCGGCATTTCCAGTCCGGTGGGACAGGAAATTATTAATATTAATCCCAATGTGGCGGCGGGTAGTGTGTCCTTATTTGCCCTCTTTAACGGAGTAAGTCGTCCGCTATTTGGCTGGCTTGCTGATAAATTTAAGCCCCACCACATTGCAATTTTATCCTATGTTTTGATTTTGATCGCTTGTATTTTAATGATCAATGCTCAAACCGGGCAGGTTGCCACCTACTTAATTGCTTTCTGTTTATTCTGGTTCTGCCTAGGGGGTTGGTTAGCCATGGCTCCCACTATGACGCTACGCTTTTTTGATCCTGACCAGTACGCCCAAAATTATGGCATTATTTTCACCGCCTATGGCATGGGAGCTTTAATTGGAACTTTGGTAACAGGTCGGGTTCGAGATTTATTTGGTAGCTACACCTATGCGTTTTACCCCATGGGTTTATTAGCTATTATTGGCATTATTGTGGCCTGTACTTTGCTAAAGAAAGAAGGATCAGCCTCGGCAACATTCAGCAGAAAATGAATCTATGTTGTGAAGTTTATACTACTTAAAGCGATCAAAAAAATCTGTATCAATTTCGTAAACTATTTTGGGTTTTAGGCCTAATTCTAACTGCTCAAACATTTTAATTAACTTGTTTGAGTCGACCAATTCTGTCGGTGATACCCCATCCCGGATAGCTTCTCTCTCTGCTTCTTTGGTGAAACTTCCTGTGGTGATTAAAATCCCCTTGTCGGCCCGACCCATCATCGCCCCGCGAAAATCTCTGATTTGTGGTGCTCCCACCGATCCTGCGTAACGTTTACACTGAAATAAAACCGGGATGCTTAACAGGGGATTAATTTGCAAAATACCTTTGCCGTCAATGCCTCCATCTCCAGTTTTTCCTGTAACCTCCACCTCTTGAAAACCAGCTTCCCGCAAAAATTGTTTACACAGGTGCTCAAATCCGCTAGGGGAAAGATTTCTTAATATTTGCAGTAGTTTTTCTCGATAGTCGACTGTAATCAGACTTTCACCATCGTCAGGGGCATAAATTTCCTCTTCTTGAATTTCCCCATTACTTCCATTTGAGTCCACCGATTTTTTATCCTTGAACTCGCCCTGAACTTCCTTGAAAATGGTGAATGCTTTCTGATTGGTTACCGTTTCTGCTATTCCTTTCTCTGTTAATGTCCAGACTCCCCGTTTAGAAGAATCTAAATAACCAGCTTTCACCAAATAGAATCTGGCCCAGTCAATCTGGTTGATAATCCGGGAGGAGCCACTTTTAAGCTTTTCCTCCAGTAATTCTTCGGATATTTGCAATTTTTCAATGATTACGTTTTTAACTTCGCTGGGAGTACCCGAATAGCCTAATTCCTTTAAAGCAGAAAGCAGTGGAACAAAATATTTGACAAATTCTGGACCCTTGCTTGCTTTTGACATTCTTGGTTAATTAATTTTTGCTCTACAGAAAATTGTATCAGTTAGACAATTTTTCCTTTACCTAAATGGCGATCGCCGACCAAGATTAGCAAAGACAGTTTAAAATCGTGAAGAAAAGTTAAGAGCCTTGCCGCCCCCCTATGCCCGACCAAAATAGCATCCGTATTCGAGGCGCTAGACAACATAACCTGAAAAATGTGGATCTAGACCTGCCCCGCGATCGCCTGATTGTCTTTACGGGGGTATCGGGGTCAGGGAAATCTTCCTTGGCTTTTGACACCATCTTTGCAGAAGGTCAACGGCGCTATGTGGAATCCCTCAGTGCCTACGCACGACAGTTTTTGGGGCAATTGGATAAGCCCGATGTTGACAGCATTGAGGGGCTGAGTCCCGCCATTTCCATCGATCAGAAATCCACTTCCCATAATCCCCGCTCCACCGTGGGCACAGTTACGGAAATTTACGACTACCTCCGTCTGCTATTTGGCCGAGCCGGTAGTCCCCATTGTCCCCACTGCCAACGGAACATTGCCCCCCAAACCATTGACCAAATGTGCGATCGGGTGATGGAGTTGCCCGACAGAACTAAGTTTCAAATTTTGGCTCCGGTGGTAAAAGGGAAAAAAGGCACCCATGTGCAACTACTTTCCAGTTTGGTTTCCCAGGGCTTTGTGCGGGTAAGAATTAATGGAGAAGTGCGGGAATTAAGTGACAATATTGAACTGAAAAAGAACCAAGCCCACACCATTGAAATAGTCATCGATCGCCTGATCAAAAAGGATGGTTTACAGGAAAGACTGGTGGACTCCCTCAGCACTTGTTTAAAGCAAGCAGAAGGCACTGCCATTATAGATATTTTGGACAAGCCAACGCTGGCAGTGTTAGATGGGGGTAAAAAAGACGACAAAGAAGCATTAAAAGCGGCGGAAAATGGTCAAGCTTACCACGCAGAATTACCCAAGGAAATTATCTTTTCAGAAAACTTTGCTTGTCCGGAACATGGGGCGGTGATGGATGAACTTTCCCCTCGTTTGTTTTCCTTTAACTCCCCCTATGGTGCTTGTCCCGATTGCCATGGCATTGGCTTTGTGCGCTCCTTCTGCCCCGATTTGGTCATTCCCGATCCAGAAAAGCCTGTCTATGCGGCGATCGCCCCTTGGTCAGAGAAAGATAATTCCTATTACTTGTCCTTACTATACAGTTTGGGACAACATTTTGATTTTAAACTACAAACCCCTTGGAAAAAGTTAACCCAAGAGCAAAAGGAAGTGGTTTTATACGGTACGGAAGAAGAAATTTGGTTTGAAGGGGAATCTCGCTACCGCAATAAACAAGGTTATTATCGTCGTTTTGCCGGGGCGTTAAATATTCTGCAAAAAAACTATGACGAAACTAATTCCGATGCCATTAAACAAAAATTGGAAAAATATATTATTAATCAACCCTGTCATACCTGCGACGGTAAAAGGTTAAAACCCGAAGCGCTGGCCGTAAAGCTGGGGCAGTACAACATTAACGATTTAACCAGTGTCCCCATCCGTCAGACCCTAGAACGGATTGAAAACCTAGAGTTGACCCCCCGACAAGCCATGATTGGGGAGTTGGCCCTCAAGGAAATTAAAGCCCGTTTAACCTTTCTCCTGGACGTAGGTTTGGATTACCTCACTCTAGATCGGGCAGCTATGACTTTATCGGGGGGGGAAGCCCAACGGATTCGCCTCGCTACCCAAATTGGTTCCGGTCTAACGGGGGTTTTGTATGTGTTGGATGAGCCTAGTATTGGTTTGCATCAACGGGATAACGATCGCCTTTTAGCTACTTTGACTAAATTGCGGGATCTAGGCAATACGTTAATTGTGGTGGAGCATGACGAAGATACCATCCGCCACGCTGACCATATTGTCGATATTGGCCCCAAAGCGGGCATCCATGGCGGCGAAATTGTCTGTCAAGGGGATTTCCAGACCCTATTAAAAAATAAAAGATCCCTGACTGGGGCTTATCTATCCGGCCGGGAGGCGATCGCCACTCCCCCAGAGCGTCGGAACGGCAATGGGGCTAAGTTAACCCTCCAGGGTTGCTGTCATAACAATCTACGCAATATTGATGTGACCATTCCCCTGGGCAAACTGGTGTGCGTTACGGGGGTATCCGGCTCCGGCAAATCTACCCTGGTGAATGAATTACTCCATCCGGCTCTGCAACATCATCTCTCCCGCCAAGTCGCCTTCCCTAAGCATTTACGGGAAATCACCGGCCTCCAGGCGATCGATAAGGTGATTGTCATTGACCAGTCCCCCATTGGCCGCACTCCCCGCTCTAATCCGGCTACCTATACCGGCATTTTCGATCCAATTCGGGAAATTTTCACCCAAACCGTTGAGGCTAAAGCGAGGGGCTATAAGCCGGGGCAATTTTCCTTTAACGTCAAAGGAGGCCGCTGTGAAGCCTGTGCCGGGCAAGGGGTCAACGTCATTGAAATGAATTTTTTGCCCGATGTTTATGTGCAATGTGACGTGTGTAAAGGGGCCAGGTATAACCGGGAAACGTTGCAGGTTAAATATAAGGGCTATTCCATCGCCGATGTGTTGGCCATGACCACGGAAGAAGCGTTAACGGTATTTGAAAATATTCCCAGGGCAGTGAATCGTCTGCAAACCTTGGTGGATGTGGGTTTGGGTTATATCAAACTGGGTCAACCGGCTCCTACCCTATCCGGGGGAGAAGCCCAACGGGTCAAACTAGCCTCGGAATTATCCCGCCGGGCCACGGGCAAAACTTTGTATCTCATCGATGAGCCCACCACGGGTCTATCTTTTTATGATGTGCATCATCTACTGAATGTGTTGCAAAGACTAGTAGATAAAGGCAATTCTGTTTTAGTCATTGAACATAATCTAGACGTAATCCGTTGCAGTGATTGGATTATTGATCTGGGCCCCGAAGGCGGCGATCGGGGAGGGGAATTGGTGGTTACAGGCACACCGGAAATTGTGGCTCAACATCCCACTTCCTATACGGGTAAATATCTAGCCAATGTATTGCAATCCTAAATGCGAGGGCATTTTCAGGCTCTTTTTTTATCAAGACTTAAAGGCAGAATTGAAACCAAGTTCAATAGATACTGCTTTCTCAATTTCTTCCCAATAAATATCTTCCAGGGTGCCTTGTTTATTTTTAATTCTCTGAGCATCAACAGCCCTTAATTGGCTCAAGTTAATATGGCGATCGCCATTGAGTCCATTCCGTGGAGTCGGTGTAATGTTCACAACAAATGGATAGGTTTTTGTTCCAGGCAATAAAGGAGCCACTATTGTGGTTGTTCCATTTTGGTTGCCAACATCGTTTTGCAGAATCAGACAGGGGCGTTCTTTATCGGTTTCATGACCAACAACCGGCTTCAGATCGACCCACCATATCTCTCCCCGCTTGTAGGTTAAGGTTCCGTTAGGCATTTAAACCATCGCCCACTGTAATTTCCCAAACAGAAACTTCTTCTTGAAACTCTGGGTCATCCGCCTGATCTTTATAGGCATCTTCTAACTCTTTCATAAAATTTCTTCTCTTTTCTTGCCAGAGAATATCATTTATAAAGCTGCTACGATTGCTTGTAAGTTGATCCACAAAATCTAGAATATCGTCGTCCAGGGTTATACTGACTTTCTTACTCATTGTCATAAGCCGCCTGCGACAGCCCAGTAGGATTAGGCTATCATACTAGCCAATCCTACCTTTGTTGTCAATGATGTCATCTTTGAGTCGGGTGCAGTGATTTATTTGACTTACTGACCTCGCCCTGGCTTACAGTCTGCAAAACTTAACGCCTCTGTATCTAAAAAACTGGCGATCGCCATCTCGATGACTGCTTCAACGGGATAATCAATTTCCGTAGCCCGAGCAGTTAGAGCATCTTGAATCCGATTTGGTAAACACCTTAAAATAACTTCTGCATCAGCGGACGAAATTTGCTCCGAAAGTTTCACTTGCACGGCCTAGGACTCCATAGGAATTTGGACATTATACGGCGGCTCGGTTGCCCTTAAAATAATCGCCTCTAGTTCCAATAGTAGCTTAGGATTTTTTGAGTAAGGTATTTTCTGCACCGCAATTCGTACATCTTCACTTTTATACTGATCGAGCCAAGCCCATAAGAAAGCTTTGTGTCCACCTTTAAAACGACCTCGTAGGCTTTTAGTTTTGCCAATGTAAAGTAATCCTTGAAATTTATGTCTTACTGCGTAAATACCAGGATGATCAGGAATATCTTTGAAATCACGACTTAAAGGTTGGCATTGCTCGAAGGGAGTAAATGCAATTGCATCCAAGATACTTCTTGCTTGGTTTTGTATTTCAGAGTTGTTCGTTGGCACGGAAGGCAAATTGTGAGTTCCCGACCATATCATGACACAGAGAAAGGATGATTGAGCTTAAATGTCACACAGCGCGCCCTGCTATAGCATTGTACGAAGGCAACATATCATTATTGGCTTCTTTGAAACGGTCGATCCAAAACGACTCCCATTCGTACTGACTTTCTTCGTCTGGAACTACCGAGTATTCAACTGTATCGAACTGCCATTGATCACGCCCGGTTTCTCTCAATCGTGACCGAATATTGCCTTTGCCGATGTATACAATGACGCCAGAGTTTAAATAACGGTAGATTCCCGTATCACCGGAGGGGATAGTCACTGCCTCTGAGCGCAACACTTTCATTTCAAAGGCGGGGCAGAACTGTGCGACCCAAAGTTTTCCATCCAGCCGTAAGCGAAATCGACGCTCGATAGCGTCCGGAAGCAATGCAACTGCTTTTACCCAACGATAGTTCGCGACGACGTCTTGAGAACTACTTCTAAAGCCAGCGATACCTCTTTTGGCGAATACTGAATAGCTGTGGTCGCTATCTTCTTTGGTGAATTGGAATCCGACCTTACGGTTTACCTCATCAATGTGGTAGACGACGCGTTTACCGTCTTTGAGTTCGAATATACGTGCAGAGACGGCATTGTAGTAGAAGTGCGATTTGTTAATCGTCACCATTGGTGTCTCACGGTTGACGCTCTTCGTTCGGGTAAATTTCTGCCAAGCCATATTGTGCTTTGCCGTATAACATAACTAGGTATTAAGTATAGCGTGGATGCAGTACAATCATTTTGACAAAATGGATGCTGCATTAAACCCTTGAGTTCGCGTCAAAGTCAAAGACGGAATTTTGTACTTTGCATGAAAGATTTGTTTAACAGTTCAGTGACGATAGATAAAGGTAGAGCAAATTTCTCCAAATAAAACCGTGTTGCCTCTTTTAAGCTGGCGATCACCAGTTCAATCGTGAAACTGCGATTTTCCATTGTGCCTTTTCCTTCGAGTCTCCGGATCGCTTAGATCGATCAATTTTCTCTGACCAATCAGGTTCACCCTGTAATTTTAAAGACTGAGCAGTTTTAAGAAACGTTTTAGGTGCATTTACTTCATTTGGTAGAACACTTTCAACGACAATTCGTACCCTCGTACCTGCAGCAAGGTTTAAGGGAACTTCTAATTGAAGAGCTGTCCCGTCAAATACGGCTTCGAGTTCTTGAAGCATCATTTTCTAAAGGCTGTGAACTTTCTTCAGTATAGCCTGACCTTCTTGTAGTCAAATTCTAAGGATTTTCATCCACGTTTGGTTGATAGGGTAATTCAATGCTGAACATTGCTCCGACGGTTTCATGGTTAGTTGCTGTTAAATTTCCCCCGTGAGCCAGCACAATTTCCTTGGCGATCGCCATTTGGCTTGTCAACAATTACCGGCAATTACATTCTAAAGAGAAATTTTCAGTAATCGACCAATATAGCCGTAAACCTGTGGGAAAATCCCTTAAATCATCCCTTTCATGACCTGCCCCTATGAAACGCCGTCAACTCCTTAGCCAATCGGCGATCGCCGCTGGAACCGCCGCCAGTTTAGTTGCCTGTGGCAAGGCCACCACCTCCAATAATCAAGCCACCACCGGAGGAGAGCTACCCAATATTCGCTGGCGCATGGTCACCAGTTGGCCCAAATCCCTTGATACCCTTTATGGGGGAGCCCAGGATTTCTGTGAGGCGATCGCCGCCATGACCGGGGGGAAATTTCGCATCACCCCCTACGCCGCCGGGGAAATTGTGCCAGGGTTAGAAGTCCTTGACGCAGTGCAGAACGGCACCATTGAATGTGGACACACCGCCAGTTATTACTACATTGGCAAAAATCCAGCCCTGGGTTTTGCCTGTGTAATGCCCTTTGGTTTAACTGCCCAACAACAAAACGCCTGGCTCTATGCCGGAGGAGGGCTGGAAATGATGCAAAAGGTTTACAGCGATTTTAATATCATTAACTTCCCTGCCGGTAACACCGGAGCCCAAATGGCCGGCTGGTTTAAGAAACCGGTGGAATCCCTAGCGGATTTGCGGGGCTTAAAAATGCGGATTCCCGGCCTGGGGGGGCAGGTAATGGCCCAACTGGGGGTCAATGTCCAGGTAATCCCTGGTGGAGAACTGTTTTTAGCCCTGGACCGGGGCACCATTGACGCAGCGGAATGGGTGGGGCCCTACGACGACGAAAAACTAGGATTAAACAAGGCAGCCAAATACTATTACTATCCTGGTTGGTGGGAACCAGGGCCCACCTTGGACCTACTGGTGAACCAAAGCCAATGGGAAAAATTACCCCTGGAATATCAAACTATTTTTCAAGAAGCAGCCCGCAGCGCCAATTTATTGATGCTGTCCCGCTACGAAACGTTCAACAGCATGGCCCTCAAAACACTACTTGACGGAGGAACTATTCTCAAATCATTTTCTCCAGAAATTTTAACGGTAGCTCAAGAAACTTCCCAAGCTTTACTAGCAGAATTTGCCAGCAAAGATGCTCAATTTAAGGAAATTTATCAACAATGGCAGACATTCCGCACTCAAATGTTTGGTTGGAATGCAATCAACGAACTTAGCTATACCCAATTCGTCGAAAAAGTTCCCTAACCAAGGCAAAATCTTTGAAAATTACCTTCCGCTAGAAAAGCCGTGATTTCTGCTTCCGAAAGGGGGTGACTAAACCAATAGCCCTGCATTTCTCGACAGCCTAAATCGTAGAGACAACGGGCTTGGGATTCCTCCTCTATACCTTCAGCGATAATGTTTAAGTTAAAACCATTGCCCAACAGCAGTATGGCTTGAATAATGGCGGCATCTTTGGGGGTGTGGAGAATATCCTTAGTGAAAGAACGATCAATCTTTAGGGTATTGAAGGGAAAGGTTTTGAGGTAGGAAAGGGAAGAATAGCCAGTGCCAAAATCATCCATGGAAAGCCGTATACCATGGGATTGCAGGGCATTGAGCAAATTTTGGGTGGCAGTGACGTTCTGCATGACAATGTTTTCGGTAATCTCCACCTCAAGGCGATGGGGAGCCAAGGAAGATTCTTCCAAAATGCGTAAAATTGTCGGCAATAAATCCGGTGCTTGGAACTGTTGGGGAGAAAGATTAATGGCAATGCGAAAATCATCATCCACCGCCGGAGCCCAATTGTGAAAATGTTGAAAAGCTGTGCGCATAATCCATTCCCCCACCGGAATAATTAAGCCAGTGGTTTCCAGCAAACCAATGAACAAACCTGGGGGGACTAAACCCTGGAACGGATGTTGCCAACGGATCAGAGCTTCCACTCCACAAAGGCGACCGGCTTGCACATCAATAATCGGTTGGTAATAAAGCAAGAATTCATCTTTTTCCAGGGCCTGATGTAGGGCATGCTCCAGTTGAATCCTTTCTAAATGGTCACTGTTCATGGACTCTTCATAGAAGCAGTATTGCCTACTACCAATGTCCTTGACTTCGTTTAATGCCACTCCCACTCGATTGAGCAAAGTTTCCACGTTATCCCCATGGTTGGGGTAACAGGCAATGCCCGCATAACCCTGGAGGTAAAGGGGATTATTCGCAATGAAAAATGGTCTTTTCAATACCGCCAACAATCGTCGTACAAAAACTTCAATTTCGTCCAGGTTACGGCAGGATTGAATTAACAATATAAAGGTATCTCCCCGCCAACGACAAAGTAAGTCTTCTAATCTCACATGGGCGGACAATCTCTCAGTGATAATTTTGAGTACCTCATCGGCAACGCTGTGCCCCAGTAAATCATTTAAAGATTGCAGTTCCCGAAAACCTAAAAGCACTAGCCCTAAAACACTACTTTGATTCTGAACGTTACTTAAGACTTTGCCCAATTCTTGTTTGAACAAAAAACGGTTGGGTAAGTCCGTTAAGGGATCATAAAAAGCCTGGTAATGGATCGATTGTTCAATTACTTTGCGCTCAGTAATGTCGAAAATATAACTACGAATAAACTGACTTTCGGCGGGGTAGTGAATATGTTGCTCATAAAACTTATCTCCTATTTGTACCTCTCTAGTGCGGATATAGTAAGTGGGAGCATCTTCCCGCTGGGGAATAACATCTCTGAGCAGGGGATGGGTCATGGAATCTTCCCGAATGGAGGGGAATTTTTCCTTAGTAGCGGTGTTCAAATAGGTCAAGTTACCGAAGTAATCAATCTCCACCATGGGGTAGGGACTATATTCAATACAAGCGGCTAGCTTAGACAATTGTTCGTGGCTCAGTTGGGATAGATCATCCTCGTGGCCGATCAGGGTAATGTCCCATTGTTCCTGGGGAAAATGCTCCGACAGATCCGGAGTTAATCGCTGCCGATCGCCACCGCCGGAGATAGTATCTTTGGGGTCGGTCGGGATGGCCTGATAGAAGATTTGAATATCTTCCGATAGGGCGATGACGTCCCCATGCACTAACTCATAATCTAAATGGGATTCACCATTAACCCACACTCCATTGCGACTGCGATGACCTTCTAAATCTCCATCAATGATGTGGAAGGAAATATCTAAATTGGGATTAATTTTTTTGATTAGGGTGGCGTGGCGACGGGAAATTTGGGGGGAAGGAATAACAATGGTGTTGCTCGGATGGCGGCCAATAGAATAACAAGAATTTTGTAAGCGAATGACCTTCTTAAACGAGGGCGAATCAACAACCAATTGATAAAGCATAGGAGCGTTACAAGGGAAAAAAGTCGAGCCTGAAGAAAATATAGTCCTAGACAGTGATCATTGTTGTAATTACCGAGCAATTATTGATCACTGCCCCAACCAGCTACCACTAAGGGGAAATAAGTAAGAGAACAATCTGATTTGTATTCGTTGCTGCCATCATTTAATTTCCCCAACCAATGGTAGCCTACACAATAATTATTCAGCCACTATATTCTTTGTCCTATTATTGTCAAGCTAGGACAAACTTTTAGAAAAAATCTCGGTTCCCATTCGGTTTTCCGATCCCAAAGGGGCCCACCAAACCATGGTAAATTCTGGGGAAAGTTGATTCATGTATAAAACCTATGCCATTCACCATTGACTCTGCCCGGGGTATTTTCCCTAACACCTTAGCTGCGGACGTTGTTCCAGCTACTATCGCTCGTTTTAGCCAACTTAATGCCGAAGATCAGTTGGCATTAATTTGGTTTGCTTACCTAGAAATGGGTAACACTCTCACCATTGCCGCCCCTGGGGCCGCCAGCATGCAACTGGCAGAAAATGCCCTCAAGGAAATTCAAGCCATGAGCCCCCTCCAACAAACCCAGGCCATGTGTGACCTGGCCAACCGGGCTGACACTCCCCTGTGCCGCACCTACGCCAGTTGGTCCCCCAACATTAAATTAGGCTTTTGGTATCGCTTAGGGGAATTGATGGAACAGGGTTTTGTGGCCCCCATTCCCCCTGGCTACCAACTCTCCGCCAACGCCAATGCGGTACTGGCCACCATCCAAGGATTAGAATCCGGTCAACAGATTACCGTATTACGGAACGCGGTGGTGGACATGGGCTTTACTGCTGGTCAAGATGCCAAACGCATTGCTGAGCCTGTGGTTCCTCCCCAAGACACCGCTAGCCGCACTAAAGTTTCCATTGAAGGGGTAACCAATGCCACTGTCCTCAATTACATGGACAACCTCAATGCCAATGATTTTGACACCTTAATCGAACTATTTACCCCCGACGGTGCTCTGCAACCTCCCTTCCAACGGCCCATTGTTGGCAAAGAAAATGTGCTCCGCTTTTTCCAGGAAGAGTGCCAAAACCTGAAATTGATCCCGGAACGGGGCGTTACCGAACCGGCAGAAGATGGTTTCACCCAAATTAAAGTTACCGGTAAGGTGCAAACTCCTTGGTTTGGTGGCAAAGTGGGCATGAACATTGCCTGGCGTTTCCTCCTCAACCCCGAAGGGAAAATTTTCTTTGTGGCGATCGATCTCCTGGCTTCCCCTAAAGAATTACTCAATTTTGCTCGCTAGAATGACTCCCCTGGGCTTTTTCTCTTTCCCATAGGTGAAGACCATGGGCGGAGGGATAATCAGCCAAAATACTAATAAATGTGGGCTTCTCGTTGCAGAGCAAGCTCACTTTTTTTATTATGGTAATGATAATTACAAATCAATATCATAAGTTAATGTTACAAACCGCTGAAGCACCTTGGTCCCAAGCTGAAACCCAGTCTGCCCACGCCCTTTTTCGCAAGGCCTATGAAAGAGAATTAGACGGGTTGTTGGCAACGGTGCAAGCCCAGGCTTCCCAGATTACGATGATCGAAGACCTTTGGAAGCTCCACGATTTTTTGAGTGCAAAACGCCACGAAATAGATGGGAAATACGACGATCGCCAGTCGGTGATTATTTTTGTCTTTGCCCAACTCTTAAAGGAAGGTTTGGTGGAGGCAGAGGAGTTAACTTTTTTAGCCCCTGACAAGCAGTCTAAAATCAAGGCTTTGGCTCGCCTTTGAGTCCCTGTCAATCCCTACTCCGCAGCCTTGCCATAGGTATAAACTGTTTGGCACTGCCATTGGTCTAGGGCATGGGGGGTGAGGTCGGCAAAAGCCAAATTTTCCCGGTCCAGGCTGACCTGCAGGGTTTCCATGGGGTCTTCCCCTTGGGCCACCAGGAAGGCCAGGGCCTGTAGGTCCGGCCATTCTTTGAGTTGGGCGAGGAAATTCTTCACCAAAGCAGGGTAGGGAGAATGGGAGTTTTTTTGCCAGGGCTGGCCCGACGGTAAATTTTGGTCTAGGCCGACGTGGAAAATTAGACCGTTTTTACCGAATAGGGCGATCGCCACGGGGCGGTTGTCTTCGTGCACCATCAGGGGGGTTCCCTGCAACAGGGCCCGGATTTTTTCCAATTTTTCGTACCGTTGCTGGGCTGAAGCTAAATTGGGGGCAAATTTAACGGCGATCGCCAGCAGATAGGTTTTGACTAACCAGTGCCCTAATTTTTCCGCTTTGGTGGTCAGGTAATGGGAATTATAGTCGTTGGCTTCAATTAGCAGGGGTACCCGTTCGACAATTTCCAACCCATAGCCTTTTAGTCCGGCGATTTTCCGGGGATTGTTGGTGATCAAGCGGATTTGTTTGACCCCCAAATCGTTGAGCATTTGCGCCCCCATGCCGTAATCCCGCAGATCTGCGGGAAAACCCAGCCGTTCGTTGGCTTCCACGGTGTCATAGCCCAAATCCTGGAGGGAATAGGCCTTGAGCTTATTGACCAAACCAATGCCCCGACCTTCCTGGCGGAGATAAACCACCACCCCCAAACCATGGTTTTCCAGCATTTTGAGGGCCGCTTGGAGTTGCATGCGACAGTCACAGCGGAGGGAACCCAGGGCATCACCCGTTAAGCATTCCGAATGCATCCGCACCATTACCGGCTGTTGACCAAAGGCCGCGGGATCGCCCTTCACAATGGCAATGTGCTCTGTTTGGTCTAATAAATTGCGGTAGGCATAGAGCTTAAACTCCCCAAACTGGCTGGGAAATTGGCAGATGGTCTCCCGTTGCACAAAGCGGTCGTGCTGGAGGCGGTAACTGATTAAATCAGCAATGCTGATCAGTTTGAGGTCATATTTGCGGGCATACTCTACCAATTCCGGTAACCGGGCCATGGAACCGTCGGCATTTTGAATTTCGCAAATTACCCCCGCTGGATAAAGCCCTGCTAGGCGGGATAGGTCCACTGCGGCTTCCGTGTGGCCAGCCCGTTTGAGCACTCCCCCAGTTTTGGCCCGCAGAGGGAAAATGTGACCAGGGCGAGAAAGATCTTCCGGGCGAGTGACGGGATTAATGGCAATTTGGATCGTTCGGGCCCGGTCTTCGGCGGAAATGCCTGTGGTTACACCTAGGTGGGGAGCTGCATCAATGCTGACAGTGAAGGCTGTTTGGTTGCTGTCAGTGTTTTTACTGACCATCAAAGGCAAATCTAATTCGTCCAGGCGATCGCCAGTCATGGCCAAGCAGATCAATCCCCGGGCTTCCACAGCCATAAAGTTAACCAGAGAAGGGGTGGCAAATTGGGCCGCACAAATTAGATCCCCTTCATTTTCCCGATTTTCGTCGTCCACCACCACCACGGCCTTGCCCGCTTTAATATCAGCTAGGGCCGCATCAATGGCATCGAACATCGGTAAATCGGACGGGACATGGGGGACAGAAACGTTCAAGGTGCAGAAAAGGAAAAAGTTAAACTTAGAGAGGTTGGCAGGGAATGGACCACGGTGGCCACGGGCCGCCCATTGGTCGAAACAACCCCGCCCTATTGACTATTTTAGAGCTTTTCTGGGGATGCCTTGGCTCTACTGCTTTGGAGGATTAATTTCTGTGGAAAAAGGAAACTTATTTTGCCTTGGTGGGAGTCCTATGATGGAAAGCGCCCTGGTTTCGCTGGCCCCCATCCATGATTGACCGCGAATTTTTACTTGACCCCAATTCCCAGTCCCCATCCGACCTTTCCTTGGTTAAAAATCGCCCTTGGTTAGCTTCACCCTGGCCCTGGACCCTGGCGATCGCCGTTTTATTGGGCTGGGGAGGCATGGCCCTGTGGCAATCCCCCTGGTCAAGGCTAAAATTGCCTTCCTTTTCCACTGCGGTGGAAATTGCTCCCCTAGTGATGGAAGGGGGTGATCCCTATCTACGGGCCCTAATGCGCACCATCAGCGCCAGTGAAGCCAACACAGCCCAGCCCTATAACGTCATCTATGGGGGACAGCATGTGCGGGACTTGAGCGAACATCCCAACCGTTGCGTCAAAATTTTTATGGGGCCGAATCGGGGCAATTGCAGTACGGCCTCTGGGCGTTACCAGTTTTTGAACACCACCTGGGCCGAAAAAGCGGGTAAATATCATCCCCAGCCCCAGAAATTTTTGCTCTGGAAAAGTTACAGCTTTGAGCCGGAGTACCAGGACCAAGTGCTTTACCGTTGGCTCGCCGATACCAACGCCTGGGGATTAGATATTGGGGCCCAATTACGGGCTGGCCATCTAGACCAGGTTTTGCGCCATCTTTCCCCCACTTGGACTAGTTTGGGCTACGGCATTGAGGATAACGTCATGACGAAGCGTCTGCCGGAACTTTACCAACAGTTGTTGGCAGAAGAATTGCTTTTGGCCCACCATCACCAGGATTGAAGGGATTTAGCAAAGAATCTCTTCCTAGTTGTCCCCTTGGCCAAGGACTGCAGCGTGCCTGACTGGAATTTGTCTCGCTTGTAAAAAGGCTTTTAACTCCCCAATGGTTAGTTGGCCATAGTGCAACAGGGAAGCCAACAGGGCAGCTTCAGCCTTACCCTCCGTAAACGCTTCATATACGTGCTGACAATTGCCTGCCCCCCCGGAAGCAATCACCGGAATTTCCACCCGTTCGGCGATCGCCGCTGTAAGGGCCAGATCGTAGCCCGCTTGGGTGCCATCCCCGTCCATGCTAGTGACCAGCAATTCCCCCGCTCCCCGTTGGGCCACTTCTTCCGCCCAGGCGATCGCATCTAAACCTGTATTTTCTCGGCCACCCCGCACATACACATCCCAACCAGGATTATCCGCATCTAGCCGACGACGAGCATCGATCGCCACCACAATACATTGCCGCCCAAAACGATCACTGGCCCGACTGATAAAATCCGGATCCCGCACAGCGGAAGAATTCACACTCACCTTATCCGCCCCGGCCCGGAGTAAATTTTTAATATGCTCTAACGTGGAAATGCCACCCCCCACCGTGAGGGGGATGAAGACCTCTTCAGCCGTGCGATAGACCACATCAATGATGGTGTCCCGTTGCTCATGGGTGGCAGTAATGTCTAAAAACACCAATTCGTCCGCCCCCGCCTCGTTATAGGCCCGGGCTAACTCCACCGGATCCCCCGCATCCTGGAGATCAACAAAATTGATGCCCTTGACCACCCGCCCTGCATTAACATCTAAACAGGGCAAAATCCGTTTTGCTAAGGTCATCGCTATTTTTCCAAGAAATACCGTGGTGGCCAGCCAGAATTTAGCTAAAGTTACTACAAAAATCTAGCAAAATTGACGGTGGCATAGGGATAATACCATCGATTTCCCTGGCTTATCTAGCTACACTTTTACTGCTTTGCCCAACAATTGTGACTAATCCGTTTTTAAATTTAACCTACGAACCAGCCTTAGAATCCTTGGGCAATGAATTTTTTGATGCAGTGCCAGCGGCCACTTTTCCTGAGCATAAACTGAGATTCCGCAACGATCGCCTGTTGCCCATGGTAGGTCTAGAACCGAGTCAGGTTAGGGACGATGATTTTGTTGAAGCTTTCGGTTTGTTCCATGGGGTAAGACCATTTTTAGCTCTGCGCTACCACGGTTACCAATTTGGTGAATATAACCCTAATTTGGGCGACGGTCGAGGTTTCCTCTATGGCCAGGTGCGGGGACTAAACGGGGAGTTATTCGATTTTGGCACCAAAGGCTCTGGCCAAACTCCCTACTCCAGGGGCGGTGACGGCCGTTTAACCCTCAAAGGCGGGGTACGGGAAGTTTTAGCCGCCGAAGCCCTACACCGTTTGGGAGTCAATACTTCCCGCTGTTTAAGTTTGGTGGAAACGGGGGATGCCCTCTGGCGGGGGGATGAGCCTTCCCCTACCCGAGCTTCAGTAATGATCCGCTTTAGCCGCTCCCATATCCGCTTTGGCACCTTTGAGCGACTCCATTACCATCACCAAACAGAACAGATTCGGCAATTACTGGATCATGTTATCCAGACCTATTACCCAGAAATTTCTGCCCCCAGTTCTGATGGGTCAACTCATATTGTCTTTTTCCAAGCGTTGATGGAACGGGTGGCCAAGTTAGTAGCCCAATGGATGGCGGCGGGCTTTTGCCATGGGGTATTGAACACGGACAACATGTCCATCACTGGGGAAAGTTTTGATTACGGCCCGTACGGTTTTGTCCCTACCTACGATTTAAATTTCATTGCCGCCTATTTCGACTATGGTGGTCGCTACCGTTTTGGTAATCAACCGGCTATCTGCCGCTGGAATTTGGAACGTTTGCAAGCAGCTCTGAGTTCTGTTATTACCAGTAAGGCAATGGCCGAGGTATTGGAGGACTATGAAAGGATTTATTTAAGCCATTACATCACCTTGATGGCCCGTCGCCTTGGTATTTCCCCCACCCTTGGCGATCGCCTGGATCTAGAGTTACGGGAAAAATTAGTCGGTCAAACCCTGCAATGTTTAGCCCAAAGCCAATGGAGCTACCCGGACTTCTTTGCCCAATTGCGGCTTAATTTCAGCCCTAGTTGGCAGGATAAGGCCGATTTAATTTTGGAAAATGTCGACTTACTCGGCGCGGACTGGTCTGCCTGGCGGTCCATATATCAGCAGGTGTTGCAGCAACTGTCCTCGGAATCCTTGGCGACAGTACCCACAGTGCTCGAGCAAGCCAATCCCCTCACGGACCTACTGCGTCCCCGCATTGAAACCATCTGGCAGGCGATCGCCGAAGACGATGATTGGGAACCCTTCCATGAATTGGTGCACAAATTGCAAACCGGACAGTAATTTAGCCGATGCCGGAATTCTCCGAAACCATAGCCCTAGAGGAGAACAGCCAAGCTGCCGAAAACTCAATTTGGGTAAACCTTCAGAGTATGATGGGAGGACGTTGTGACCCTCCAGGAGCAAAAAATGTTTGGATTAGGTTGGCCAGAAATTCTGCTGATTTTAGGGGTAGTAATCATCATTTTTGGTCCCAAGAGAATTCCGGAATTGGGGGGAGCACTGGGCAAAACCCTGCGGGGCTTCAAAGAAGAGTTACAGACCCAGGATGTGGATAGCAGTGAAGTGGTGGATGTAGACCTAGAGGAGAGCGATTCTGCGGCCAGAAAAAAATAATGAACGTTCTTTTTCTTCACCAAAATTTTCCGGGGCAATTCAAACATCTGGCTCCTGCCTTAGTGCAACAGGGGCATCAGGTGGTGGCCCTGATCATGCAAAAAAACACGCCCCCCCATTGGCAAGGGGTAAAGTTGGTCAACTATTTTCCTAATCGAGGCAGTACCCCAAACATTCATCCTTGGCTGGTGGACTTTGAAACCAAAACTATCCGGGCAGAATCCGTTTTTCATCAGGCCCGTCAGTTAAAAGAACAGGGTTTCAATCCCGATGTTGTCATTGCTAACCCCGGCTGGGGGGAAAGTTTACTGATCAAAGATGTGTGGCCCCAAACCAAGCTAGGTATTTACTGCGAATTTTTCTACCATGCGTCCGGGTATGACACTACCTTTGACCCGGAATTTGCCAGCGCGGACGAGACCGAAGTTTGTCGCATTCGCTGGAAAAACCTAAACCATTACCTTCATTTTGACATTGCCGATGGTGGACTGGCCCCCACCCAATGGCAAGCAGATTCATTTCCAGAACCTTTCCGTTCTAAGCTGACAGTTGTCCACGATGGCATTGACACTAATGTTCTACGCCCCAACAGCGATGCCAGCCTAACTTTCAATAATCAAATTAACCTCAACCGCAATGACGAGATTATCACTTTCGTCAATCGCAACTTGGAACCCTACCGGGGCTACCACAGTTTTATGCGCTCCCTGCCGGCAATTCTCACTAATCGTCCCGATGCCAAGGTTTTAATTGTGGGCGGCAATGGAGTTAGCTATGGTGCCAAGCCCCCTGGCGATCGCCCTTGGCGAGACATTTTTCTTGAGGAGGTCAAGGGTAAACTGACGCCGCAACAGTTGAGTCGTCTTTATTTCCTCGGCACCATTCCCTACCAATATTTCATCAATCTGCTACAAATCTCCACGGTCCACGTTTACCTCAGTTATCCCTTTGTGCTGTCCTGGAGTTTATTGGAGTCCATGGCCTCTGGCTGTGCCATTGTCGCAAGTAACACGGCCCCGGTGCGGGAGGTAATCACCGATGGCGAAACAGGCCGGTTGGTGGACTTTTTCGACTACTCAGCCATAGCCACAACCATCTGTCAGTTATTAGGGGACAAAGAGGAAAGACAAAGATTGGGAACTAATGCCCGCCACCTAGTCCAGGCTAAATATGACCTACAGACTATTTGTCTACCCCAACAATTACAGTGGCTAGGGGATCTGGTTTCTGCCTAGCATTAACCAGCCGGGAAACTTGGGTATTTTGTTTGTGAATTTAATAATCCGACGGAAAACCCCACCAATCTTGTGAAAAGGCGGGGCATTTTCTGTTGCACTTCAGTCATTGGTAAAATGCGGATGGCGAGACTCGAACTCGCAAGGCAAAGCCACACGCCCCTCAAACGTGCGCGTATACCAATTCCGCCACATCCGCGTTACCTGTAATAATATCATGGCAATCCCCCCAATTAAGCACCATCAAGGGACAAATTTTTTTCCTAACTGAGCTTAACTTAAGTAGTAATTGGTCACCATGGCAAAAAGAAAGACCGATAAACCTACTAAGAACACTAAATAACTCAGGGGGCGCAGTCTTAAGGTCACTAACCAGAGCCCAATGGTCTGTAAATTGAACAGGCTCCCCCAAAGCGAAAAAGCAACCATGGACCCCCGCCAGAGTTGTTCCCCTAGGGGTGCTAATAAATCTGGATTAGTAAAGTTTCCTAGGGGTAAAATCAGCGACCAACCCATCATCAGTAACGTTTGCCGCACCGGTCCCAGTCCTGCCCATTGCAGTAGCCATGCCTGGGGAAGGAAAAAGACAATGCCACAGGCGATCGCCGTGCCGATAATCAAAACCCCGCCGAATTCCTGAAATTCTTCAATAATGTTACGGCCGAAAAGATGTAACTTTTGCCGCCAGGAAAAGTCCGCCACGGGATTAACTCCACTGGCAAAAACTAATCCTCCCTGCCTTGGGGACGCCTCCATGGAAGACTGGAGCATAATTAAAGCCCCCGACCGTAATAGGGGAATGTTTAGCAGGGCCGTTTCCCCCTCCTCCTCCGCCTGTTGACGGGCCAGTCGATAGGGACTAAACACCAACCCCATCACGATCGCCATCAACCAACTGAAAGAAATGCAAAGAAAGATGAGACCGTACTGAGATTGACGGGAAGACAAAACCCTAACAATAGCAAAGATATTTAAAGTGGGCGCCGCCACTAAAAAGCTGATAGCTAAAGGAATAGGGGCTCCCTGTAAAAGCAACCGCCTTACTAAAGGCACACTGCCAAAGGCCCCCAGTGGTAGCAGAAAACCAAGGGCGCTTCCGACCAAACTACTGAGCAAACGATTGCGGGGAAAATTAGCCACCCATTTTTGTTCATCGGTCCAAATTAGGAAAGTACTAGAAACAATAATCCCCAACAGGAGCCACGGTAGAGAAAGCAATAGAGCACTACCGAGCAAATTAAAAAACAGATTTAATGCAACCAAATTAGTCATCCAGGGGCAAAGCAACAATCAGATTAGTCCACCCCTTGTTCCGCTCCCTCATTTTGGGGCCCATGGCCAGGGTCCACTTTGGTTAACACTTCAAACATCGGCTCGTGGATTGCAATCATCAAAGGATCTTCATCCATGGCCACGATGGCCGGGTCCAAATTCGCCTGATTCAGAGAAGGATCCAAGGGTTTACCCAGGATACTAGAGTAGGCGGCCACCACCACAGCAGCAGCGGTAACACTGCCCCAGAACCAAATACCCCGCCAACGATTTTCTTGCTCCAGCCTGGCAAACACCTTCTGGGCCAAGGCGTCAGTGTCAATGGCCGGCGGCACCGGCACCTGGGGTAAAGCATTCTGCAAACGAATCAAGCCCAAGTAAGTCTGCTTAAACTCCGGGTCACTATCAATCCAGCCTTGTACCTGTTTTCTCTCCTGGGGGCTCACCTCCCCGTCAATGTAAGCACTCAACAGCTCGAATTTTTCATCAAACAATAAATGCTCATTCCCAGGTTCAGCTCCATCCCAAGGCTGCCGTGGGTAATCAAAGTCAAATTTTGAATTCATAGTAAACCTCTTCGGGGGAATCTCCACCGACAAGTAATAGTGAATTAGCGGTTTGTTATTAACTCTGGCCGATTCACTCCTCACAAAGTTGGACACTCCCTGAACCAAGGGTGACAGGACTAACACCAATCATCAAAGCCATTGCTGGTGGCGGAAGTTAGGATTCAATGTTTAGGATAGGTTTAGGACGCCAAATAGGGCTGTAAAAAAGTCTGTAACTTCGCCCGGGCCCGGGCAATGCGGGATTTAACTGTCCCGAGGGAGACCCCTGTGATTTCGGCAATCTCCTCGTAGGCTAAACCGTCAATTTCCCGCAGGATAATAGTGGTGCGGAAAGCCTCGGGTAGGTCTTTGATTGCCGAACGTAAACATTCATAAAATTCAGCGGTGGATAAAGTATCATCGGGACTCGGGTAATCAGATTCAATGTCCCAATCAATTTCGCCGTCATCCATGCGCCGGGGAGCGTCCAGGGATATGGGATGACTAACCCGTTTGCGCTTGCGTAACTCGTCGTAGAAGAGGTTAGTGGCAATGCGGCTAAGCCAACCCTTAAATTTGACTGGTTCGTTCAAGCGATGGATGTTACGGTAAACCCGGATCCAAACCTCCTGAGCTAAGTCGGCCCGGTCTTGCCAGTCGGGGGCCAAGTGATAAAGAATTTTATCCACATGGGACTGGTAACGCCGCAGCAACTCATTGAAAGCGGTACTATCGGGACGGGTCTTTTGCTGACAGAGCAAAATCAGGTCAACATTGGTTAACGATTCCGGGGGCAGGGCACCTAGTTTGCCTCCGCCACTCTCGATCGCCCAGTTGGTATTGACGGCTTGATTCATGGATTTACCCAACACGGCTGACTCCTCACATAGGCTAGTTGACGTAAGGATACCGTAAGAGTTTCTAGAATCACAGGTGTTTGCTAAAAAAATTTAAATTTCTGTCTGGCTGTGTCCATTTTTCCCTTCATCATTTTTACTTTCCCCGTCTTCTGCCGACAAAATATCGCCATATTGCCAAAAAAATAACACCCGGTACCAGGGGTGTCAGTGGTGCTATGGCAGGCAGTACCATGGGGCGACTCCAGTGGCGGTGAGCCACAGTTATTTCTAGAGAAAGTCAGCCCAACGACTGAAGAAGTAACCCCAGATGAAAGTGGCAGTCCCAATGGCTAAGAGGGTATTGGTGAAAAAGCGCCCCAATTCAGGGCTGTTGCCCAACTGCTTATCTTCCTGCCCGGCGGTGAAAAATAAAGACCAGGCTTGGTTGCTATTTATGGGAGCAAATTCGTTGAAGTCTCTGCGGAAGACAACGGGGGCAAATAAATCTTTGTTTTGATAAATATCGGTGTCGGCGTTCATAGTTTTACCTCTTACTTGTTCATTTTCCAGGGGGTGAAGGATACTCCTTCGGCGATCGATGGGGCTAAGCCCTGATTCAATAAAATTGCTTGGCTGTCTACTCGGCAAATTAGAGAGAGAGTAACCAACCCACAATGCCGTGGCCAGTGATTACTTCCATTGCTAGGAGGGAAACAAAGCCGATCATGGCAAAGCGACCATTCATTTTTTCGGCATATTCAGTCCAACCGGCTTGAACGCTGCTGTCAACGTATACAGGGGGTTCAATGGCGAAGTTGTTGAGACGGTTGTCTTGGTCGAGGCGAAATCCGCGGCTAGTCATAAATTGGTCTCCTTTGATTTAGGTGTTTAAGGTTTTCGTTTTGTAACCTTATGTAAATAAATGTAACGTATTGTTAAGATTTTTGTCAAGGCCGTTGACCAAATGAACTTTTTGTGAATTGGCGAATTGCTTGCCTGGGCTGGGTTTGGGCGCTTTGCCTAAATTCTGAGAGGGTCAATATTTTTCGTTACATTTGCGTAACATCCAAGGTGTCGAGTGTGCTCAGGCAATGACGTCGGGGCCCAGGGACTGCGCCTTTGATGTCCTGGGCTTTTTCTCTGGCTGTCTTCCTTTCCCCAGCATTTTTGCTATAAACTGACCAGAAGTGCGTCCCATTTCGTGTGCCAGGAGTCCGTCATAGTAATGCAGGCGACCCAACCGCTGCAAACCGTTTCCCAAGCTGTCCCAAAGAAATTTTTACAGGCGGACGGCGGCTTCAATCCCAACGTAGCCATGTTTGGGATAGCCATCCTCTTAATGCTTGCTAACATTTTTGGCTACTGGCAATGGGGACTGCCCCACTGGCTTTGCTTTTGTTGTTCAGTGCTGGCGTTACACCTGTCGGGCACAGTAATCCACGATGCATCCCACAATGCAGCTCACCGTAACACCATTGTTAATGCGGTGCTCGGCCACGGTAGTGCCCTAATGTTGGGCTTTGCCTTTCCCGTCTTTACCCGGGTGCATCTCCAACACCATGCCAACGTCAATGACCCAGAGAACGACCCGGACCATTTTGTTTCCACCGGCGGCCCCCTGTTTCTGATTGCGGCCCGATTCTTCTACCATGAGATCTTTTTCTTTAAGCGACAGTTGTGGCGTAAGTATGAGTTGCTGGAGTGGTTTTTAAGTCGGCTGGTATTGTTCACCATTGTTTTTCTCGGCATTCATTACGGTTTTATCGGCTTTGTGATGAACTACTGGTTTGTGCCGGCTTTGATCGTCGGCATTGCCCTGGGGCTATTTTTTGATTACTTACCCCACCGGCCTTTTCAGGAAAGGAACCGCTGGAAGAATGCCCGGGTTTATCCTAGTCCCATTTTGAATTGGCTTATTTTCGGGCAAAATTACCACCTCATCCACCACCTGTGGCCTTCTATTCCTTGGTACCACTACCAAAATACCTATCACATCACCAAGCCAATTTTGGATGAGAAGGGCTGTGCCCAGTCCCTGGGGTTACTGGAAGGGAAAAATTTCTGGAGCTTCCTCTATGACGTTTTCCTTGGTATTCGCTTCCATGGCCACCATGGTTCCCAGTCCTCCGACAAACCTAGCTAGGCTGTTTGGCTTCCAAGGCTAAAATCTGCGGTGAAAATCGGGTAATTAATTGCCAGCCCAGATAAATAACTAGCCCCAGCATGTAGGAAACAAGGGAAAACCAGAGTAGATTATTGCTCTGTTGCCAAATGGCTAGTCCAAGGCAGGGCAGATAGATCAGGCAGAAGGCAAACAGTACTCCGTTCCTCAGGGGTTGGGAAGCTTTAAGCCCGATGAAATAGCCTTCCAGCATAAAGGCGAGGGCCGTACTCTCCAACAGGGGAATCAGCCAGATGGTGTATTGACGGACGCTGTCGTTGATTTCGTCGTGGTTGGTTAACAGTCCAAATAGGGTTTCAGGGAAGGCGATCGCCACGGCGGCAAATCCCAGGGCCATAACTAAGGTGGTGCTAATGGCAGTGAGTAAAACCGGCAATAATAATTGATAGTCACCTTTACTCTTGAAATTACCAGTGAGGGTTTGGCTGGTCATACCCACCCCCTGGATGGTGAATTGGCTGAGCAGGGCAATTTGCAACAGCAGACCATTTTGGGCCAAAACTTCCGTGCCAAAGCTGGAACTGATATTGGTAAACAAAGAATAGGTGGTGATCAAGACCACAAAGCGGATCAAAATATTTCCTTTCAGGGCGATGGTAGACCGTAATGCTCCCCAGTCCGATAATTTGGCGATCGCCGCTTTAAACTCTCCCTTAGCTTTCCCCTTCTTGGCTAAGGCGACAATACAGATCAAACCCAATGCCAGAGCTAAATACTGACTACTAGCAGTGGCCCAACCCGCTCCCGCACTGGCCCAGCCCCAACGATTGATCATGAGATAATCCAAGCCAACGTTGGAAAAATTGGCGACCAGGGAAATGAGCAAAACTAAGCCGTTGCGTTCCTGGCCCAATAGCCAACCGAGGATAACAAAATTAAGTAACACCGCCGGAGCCCCCCAAATGCGGCCGTAAAAATAATCCATGCCCGATTGTTCTACCCCCGGAGCCCCCGTTAACAGGGCAAAACCGAATTTTTGCAAGGGATATTGCAGGGCTAAAATCCCCAGTCCCAACAACAGGGCTACGAAGGCACTTCTCAATCCCGCCACCCATACTTCCGCTTGGTCTTCTTCTCCTACGGCTTGGGCTGTGAGGGCAGTGGTGCTGGTGCGTAAAAACTTTAACACCCGGTAGAGGTAATCAAACAAAATTGAGCCTAGGATCACCCCCGCTAAATAATCAATGTCTTCCAAATGGCCCAAAAAAGCCGTGTCCACTAACCCAGCTAGGGGCACCATCATATTGGAAAGGACGGCAATGGTGGCTAGGCGAAAAAAACGGGGCAAAAATTGATACTGGCTAGGCAGGGCAAGATTCATAAAGACTTTTAAACTGGTCAGCGGCCAAGCAAAAATGCGGTCAAAATTCACAGGGCAGGTTAAACTGCTCTTCTCACATTTTGCAACAGGCAAACCGTAACAACCTTTACCAGCGGCATGGATAGGGCAAGAATGTCATGCCCCATGGTCCAGTGTTTACCCCTCTTTGACCAATAGGGCGACGCTGTAGGCGGCAATGCCTTCTTCCCTGCCCGTGGGACCCAAACGCTCATTGGTGGTGGCTTTAATACCAATCAAGTCTGGATCAATGGCCAAAACTTTAGCTAGATTCTCCTTCATGGCCTGGATGTGGGGTTTAAGTTTGGGTTGTTCTGCCACAATCACGTTATCCAGATTATTAATGCGCCAACCCCGTTCAATGATGAGTTGATTAACCTGGGCCAAAAGTTTGAGGCTGTCGGCCCCCCGCCACTGGGCATCGTTGGGGGGAAAGTAGTGGCCAATGTCCCCCAAACTCAACGCTCCCAGGAGGGCATCCATTAAGGCATGGGTCAACACGTCGGCATCGCTGTGGCCATCTAGCCCCAAATGGTGGGCAATGGTAACCCCCCCCAGAATCAAGGGGCGATCGCCTACGAGGCGGTGGATATCGTAGCCGTTGCCGATGCGGAGAGCAGTCATAAAAATTAGTAAGTTTAAATAAATTGAGATTGAGAAACTGGAAAATGATCGGGCTACCTAGAATTACTAAATAACGCCCAAAATTCCCATTTGATCGGGTAAATCATTACCAAAGCTTGGGCTGAAAATCAGCTGGAGTCTCGGCCAATTCAAACACCCCGTCGTGAATGAGGGCCACATATAAACCATCCCGTAATGCCTGTTGCTTTAAGTCGCCTGACCAATCTACCGCCGCCAGAATGCCATATAATTTTTTATCTTTATGCTCAGGAAAGAAGATACGAAACTTCTGGAGCAAATTTTTCAATTGGGTAATGGATTCTTCCCTAGGATGACTTTTTACTTCCACCACGTAAGCAGTATTAATGTCACTATTGGCATAGGCTAGAACGTCAATTTCTAGGTGTTGCCCTCCTTTGCTGGCTCTGACACTGGGACTAATGACCTCCATGCCAAAACGCTCTTGCAGAATGCGCTCCATGGAAGGCAGAGCTAAACCTTCGGTAAAACTACCAAATTTTTTTCCTAATCCCCCAATTTGTTTACCTAGTTCTTTGATTTGACGATCAGTCTCCTTCATGCGGCGATCGGTTTCTTTTTGGGACTCAATTAACTGCCCCAGTAAGGCCCAAACTTCATCGGCAGTGGTGGCCACTATTTTCCTCCTTGATGTTCAGTAACAGTTAACCAATTAAAATGCTGCAAACATTGGCATTTAGTAAACTACAGCAAATTCCGAATCAGACTGATAAACATTAAGCAGTCTCAACCCCTTTCATTCTGTAAGAGTTTTGCCGTGTCACTCAAATACCCGAACCGCTGTAAGTTAACTAAAAGCTAGGATTTGTTCATCTAAGTCAAAATCTCCTTTTTCTTCCCCCTTACCGGACGGCAGATAATCCAGTTGAAAGCTATTTTTTAGGCCTTCTACTAAATCATAATTGGGATGCCAATCTAAATGGTGTTGGGCTTTTTGAATATCAGCAAAAAAGTGTTGTTGGCGCAACGGGAAGGCTTTGCGTTTACCAAAGTCAAAATCCTTGGGGTCATAGTGGACTAATTTAACTCCCTGGGGGTCAAGGCCCACCGCATTGGCACAGGCTTGAGCCAAACCATCCATGGTGACGTATCGATCGCCGGAGATATTATAAATTTGTCCGATCGCCGCTGGGGTAACGATGGTTTTGGCCATGGCGATCGCCAAATCTTCCACATGGCCTAGTTGGGTGATGTATTGACCATTGCCGGGGATGGGAATGGCTCGACCCCGCACTAAACGGTCAAAAAACCAGGATTCGAGGGCATTGTAGTTGTGGGGACCATAAATATAGGTGGGGCGGATAGCGGTCCAGGGAATGCCGCTCTGGGCCAGATAACGTTCCGTTTCAAATTTTCCCTTATGACGACTTTGGGGATCCACCGCATCGGTCTCCCGGTGGGGCATTTGGGAAGAGGCTTGATACACACCGGCGGAACTCATGTAAATAAATTGTTTGACCCGACCGTTGTATAAATCCACCAGGGGCTGGGTGTCGCTCAACTCCCGGCCGTTGTTGTCAAAAATTATGTCAAATTCTTCCTTTTCCAGTTTTTCTCGCAACTGCTCCGGGACCCGGCGATCGCCATGGATTTGGGCCAGGCCATTGACGGGGTCAGGGCGATTTCCCCGATTAAACAGCACCACTTCATGACCTTGGGCCACCAGCACCCGGCAGAGATGGATACCGATGAAACGGGTTCCCCCCATAATTAAAATGCGCATGGTTTACTGTCTCCCTCCAAATGGCAACTGTCCTATTATCCCCTAGGCTGTGCCTCCCCGAAATTGTGGCGTTTTGTTTAGGCAGGCCGGTAAGTTTCTGGCATAGTCAACCCCAATTTATCGGCCATAGCTTGGCCCTGGGCGCTAATGGCCACCGGTAGGCGATCGCCATCAAACAGTAAACTGCCCACTTTTAACCGATGTTGACTGACCTTATAAACATATTCCTCCGAACGGCGATCGATGGTGCCCGCCATAGCCTGGTAGATTTTGCTAACCCAAGGATAATTTTGCTCCGTTTGCCACTGTCGTAACAGCTTTAACCCTGCCTCGGTGGTGAGTGCTTGGCCAAGTTCCTGTACCAAAGGATAGGGTAAACCGGCTTGTACAGCTTGGGCAGTGAGAATTTCCAAACGGCCATCGGCTAAATGGTGATGGGTGTGGAAAATGCCCCCGGCTAGTTTGATCAATTTGCCGTGGTAACCCAAGAGCAAGATTTCCTGCACCCCTACCGCCGCCGCCGACACCAAAAGGGAGCCTAACCAATTGGCTGTTTTTACCATTTCGTCTAAGGGTACTCCCCACTGCCGGGCCAAATCTAAACCGTTTTCCCCCAAGCAAAATACTAAACATTGATGTTGCTGGGCCAAACTAGTCAAATGCCGCTGAAACTCCGCCAATTGCTCTGGAGCACTTAGGGGTTGGGCAATGCCGCTGGTGCCTAACAAAGATAAACCTTCCACCACCCCAAAAGCTGCATTGGATGTGCGGGTGGCTAAGGTTCGACCAAGGGGTAAAATTAGGGTAACTGTGAGATTCTGATCTTCATTAATACGGGGTTGCAAATGGTGATGTAACAGCCGTTGGGCATAGCTGTAAATGGCCGCTTGCCCTTCCCTGTCAAGCTGTTTGCCAATGCCTTCTCCCCCTTGAATAATCAATTTTCCTTCCCCTGGGGTAAACTCCACTTCCGCCCAAACAGGGGTATGGCGAGTTAAATCCAAGTTATTGCCTGGTTCACTGCGGCTTATGGCCAAAGCTCTGTGCTGGCCCAGCAAGGCTCCCTGTTCAATGGTGATTTCTGCTGTTATGGCCGGTTCCAACAGTTCCAACGCCACCACATCTGGACAGTTACCAGTGAGCAAGGTTTCCACAGCGGCGATCGCCGAGGCACAGGCAAATACGGGCAGAGTATAACCAGATTGGGCGGCAATAGACTGGGGCAAATTTTCTCACTGCTGATTAACTACAAGAAAAATAGGGCGATCGCCATGGAGCAATAGACTTAGTTAGGGTGAGCCGCAAACTCAATTTGTTGTCCATTGTTGGTCATATCTAAAAATTGTTCTAGATTTTGGCAACGACCTTCTTCCATGTAACGACGAAAAACTTTATTCAAAGCTAAATTTTCACTAAATTCTTGGTGGGCCGCCTGACGAATTGTGTTGGTTAAAGTCAGAGCACCTTCATCTAGCAAGGACAAAATAGTCAGATAGGCCTTTTCCGCCGTCTCAAAAGCATTGGCAGATTGGGTAATGGAATTGTCCCGTTTGTAGTAACGATAGAGGGGGTCGGGATGAATCGCTACTTTTTCCGTGCGACTCAATAGCTCTAAATTAAAAAGTACATCCGCCGCAAAGGGCACTTTCGTCCAGCCATCTGCTAAAAATTGTCGTTGAAAAACTGGAAAAAAGGGAATGCGGGGGCTAAGAATATCCGCCGCCGTGGCAAAGCTCAGTGCTTGCCGTTGGGGAAAGGGTTGCTTATACAACACCAATTCACTGTTATAAACCCCCGTGTTATCGATCGCCACGCCATACTTTTCCGCTAGGGGGACTAACTTTTCCAGGCGATCGGGAGCAAAGGCATCGTCCGCATCCAAGTTGGCCAGAATCTCTCCATCACAAATACTTACTGCCGTATTTCTGGCGATCGCCTCCCCACTGCCAATGCCGCCAGTAAAAATTTGCTTCAACCTGGGGTCATTGATGCCCTGTTCCGCTAACAGTTGCAGGTAATCTACCTGGTCATCCACACCAATCGCCACCTGCCAATGGTCATGGGTCTGGGCCAACACACTGCGGACAGTAAAAGCAATGGTGTTTTCAGCCCTATAGGCGGGAATAATGATGCTTACAAGGGGCTGATTAACCATGGTGCAACGAAAAAAAGATAAATAAACGCCTAAATTTAAGGCTGTTTGCAAACTATATAAAGATGTCGGTGGTCAGTAAAGTAAGACCACATTCGCCTCATATTACCGGAATCAGTATTGAATTTTATATCCAAATCATTAACCCCAGTTACAAACCATCCTGACCATCCGCTAGACCACTGTATTTTGTAGGCAACCACATTACCTTTCAAAATATTTTGATCAATTTCGGTATTCAGTCCTTTTGCCCAGCCTGGTCCAGGGCCTACTGGTGCATTAGGCGTTGATTCAGTGCCCACTTGAACACAAACTGTTTGGGTTTGCAAGTTATGTTGTACACAATCGGAGCCATTACAACCATTAAACGGAGCCGCATTGACGGACTCCAGAATTCCCATTGTAGCAACAGAAATAATCGGCAGAAAAATTCGTGAAAGATGATTTAACAGTTTTTTTGTATTAACAAATTTACATGTCAATTTGGATTTTTCTTGACCTAAAAACATTGAGTTTGGCCTTCTATTTAAAATTAACTTGATGCTAGCATTTGTTACTGTAAAATTCTGGTAAACCCTTAAAACTTCACAGTGCCGTATATTAACGCTCATTCCACAAAATTTATTTAATTTCATTTGACCAGAAATCACTGACGTTTAGCCAAACAATTGTCGCAGGTGCCACAGGGTTGTCTGGCCCCCAAAGAGTTATCCTCAAAGGCGGCCAAAATCGTTTGCCAGCGACAACGGGAACTGGTTAAGTATTGGGTCATCAGGCGGTACTGGCTTTTCAATTCCCCCAGGGGATTAGTTTGATTATCACCAGGGGCAATGCGGTAATTAAACGGGTCTAACCACTCTAAACGACCCCGACGGTGGAGCCACGCCAGAGCTATTTCCAAATCGGGAAAATGGGGCTTTAGTTCTCTTAAGTTACCCTGGGACGGAATTTGTTTACTCAAGGCCTCTGCCCGTTGTAGACATTGACTGGCTTGGGCTAAAAAATACTGGCGCAATTGGCGATCGCCAGAATCCAACCAACCGGTGGGTTCACTAATTAAGGTCAGACATTCTGCCGGTTGCAAATCCCGCCCAGCCCGCCCCACTTCCTGGAGATAATCCATCAACATCAAGGGAGCTTGGTAGTGCAACACCCAACGGGTATTGGGTTTGTCGATACCGAGGCCAAAGGCGTTTGTACAAACCACCGAAGAAATTTTGCCCGTTAACCATTTTTGCTCCAACTGTCGCCGTTGGTGAGCCCCCAAGCCGCCGTGGTAAGCTTCGCTATCAAAGCCCCGTGACTGTAACCATTGGGCTAAGTTGATGGCCATGGTGCGGGTGCGGACATAGACTAAACCGGTTTCCTGCAAATGCTTGAGCAAAAAACGCCGTAGTTGTTGCCTTCGACAATATTCACTCAGCACCGTTTTGACTTGCAGTTGCAGTTGGGGACGATGGGGGCTGACCTGGAAACATTCCGGCGATCGTAAATTTAATCCCGCTATGATCAAATCTTGTTGCTGGCGATCGGCTGTGGCGGTGAAGGCGGCCAGGGGAATTTGGCCCTTATCTCGGCCCAATCCCTGCCGCAGGGCTCCCAAACGACGGTAAGCGGGACGAAAACTATCTCCCCACTGCACTAAACAATGGGCTTCATCGAGCATTAAACCCTGTAACTTAATCTGGGGTTGGCGGAGCAAATTCCAGACTGACTCACTCAGTAATGTTTCTGGGGAAAGGTAGAGAAGTTTTAATGTTTGTTGGCCCAACTGGCGCAATACTTGCTTTTTCTCTGGGCGACTTAGTTGGCTATGGAGGCAGGCGGCGGGTAGATTTTGCCTTCGTAAACTTTGCACCTGGTCTTCCATTAGGGCCACCAACGGCGAAACCACCAAAGTTAGCCCCTCCCCCAGTAACGCCGGTAGTTGAAAACAAATGGATTTTCCGCCTCCGGTGGGTAGTACCACCAGACAGTCCCGCCCGGCCAATAGACAATCAATGACTTCCCCTTGGGGATAGCGAAAGTGGTCATAGCCCCAAATGCGACGGAGGGCATCTTCCAACGATTGGCGATCGGCCATGGCAGGCAATAGAGCTAACAACTTAACGGAGAGCTAAAACCAGTTAGATTTTTCCCGATGGGAAATGCACCTTGAGCTGGCTTGATAGATAACTCTCCACTATGGGCAAAAGTTACGCTAGGGCAGCTTCCCCCCGACGGTACAATTCCCGGGCGTAATCCGTCCAGGTGCCTTGGCCCCAATAGCGGAAGCAACTGGTTTCCACTAACAATAGGTAAAGTAGGGCATTTTGGTAATCTTCCCGTTGGGTGACGCTGGGATCTTCCGCCACTAAACGATCAAATTTTTGGTGGAATTTGGCACTGAGTTGATTCATTGGTTCGAGCACATTTTCGTAGCCCTGCACCCAACTGAGATCATTGGTCCAGGAGGCTCCATCCATGGTGAATTGGTGGTCGGTGGCATTCAGATCGGCGATCGCCGCTTCCACTTTTTCTGGAGTGGCTTCCTCTGGGTTAACCCGTTGCCAAATTTTGTGTTGCTGAATGGCTTGAATGGCGGGGAATTCAGACTCCTGCACCCCGGCCGCTGCCAACAATTCCAAATATTCCGTACCGTTAATGGCCACAGTGCCGGCCTTGCCCCCATTTTCTGCCATTTTGCGAGTGGCTTGTTCGTAGGCGGGGGGAAATTCGTTCATCATGACGCCGCCATTTTCTCCGTCCGCAATCTGGGTCACACAGGCAGGAATTTGATGGTTGCCCACGGGTTGTTTGCCCCGGCCTAAAGCCTCGTAATAGGGCTGCATTTGGGCCACCAATTTGGTGTCAGACCCCTGGGTTTTAATGAGGGCCACAATGCTGACCTCGTCTCCCTTGGAATTACGGGCCACCAAGCGATTGGGAATATATTTTTGGTCACCGGAAAGCCCACTACCATCGAGGTTTTCCACGGAATGTTCCTGCACCATTAACCAACGGTAACCACATTCTTTCAAAGCCTTAACGTATTCAAATAAGGTGTCGGGATGGTTGGGTAAGTGCATTTCCGGTGGGGAAAAACCCTTCACTCGCTGCAGAGCTTCGGCACCAAAAATATCAGCAAAATGCTGTTGCCACGCCAATATATGTAATTTCAAATCTGGGATGGGGGTGGAAGGGGCCACCGCATGGCTCCACATGGTGCCCAGCCATTCCACGTAGGGTTGATATTGGACATCACAGGCCAACCGTTTGAGGTTATCCAAAATATCGTGGCGCCCCATTTGCTGAAACGCCCAGAGCAGGTTGCCGGAGTAGTCCAACATGATGCGGGGATTGGCACCTTCCGCCACGAGCCGGGGAATAATTTCTCCTAGCCGACGATAGCACCACGCAAAGGGATCGGCATTATGGTTATCCCCTTCCCCAGGATGTTCAAACATGTATTGCAGATTAGAAATCAACGCCCCGTTTTGTCCGGCTGGAATGGTGGGTTGGTGCATATGTAGCGCACAAGCACAGGCAGACTGCAAATCTTCTAGGCGTAAATTTGTTTGGTGCAAAAACACTGGCTTATTGTCATTTACCACCGCTAAGATTTCCGCTTCTTGGCCAGCAATGGGGGGCAGGTCTAATTTTGTCCGTTCGGCGATCGATACCATCCGCAGTTTCTCCCAGGGTGAGTAGATTAACGATTGTTAAGATTCGGGGTTTTTGATTGACTCAAATCTATGACAATCCAAGGTTAATGCTAGCATTGGGGCGGTTTTAGCATTAATTACAATTGCCTTTACTAAGTCAACAAACGTTGAAGTTCATCGCTGCTAAATGTTATGTCTGAGCAAAAATACTTAATCAAAACCATGGATTTATCCGACGTGGCCTTGGCGGTGGACTGGGCGGCCACAGAGGGCTGGAATCCGGGTCAGCAGGATGCCGACTGTTTTTACCAAGGCGATCGCCAGGGATTTTTGCTTGGTTTACTGGCCGGGGACCCCATTGCGACCATTTCGGCGGTTAAATACAACGAAGAATTTGGTTTTTTAGGCTTTTACATCGTCAAACCGGAGTATCGAGGTCAGGGCTACGGTTGGCAAATTTGGCAAAGGGCTTTAGCCCATTTAGGGGGTTGTAATATTGGCCTAGACGGGGTGCTGGCCCAGCAGGAGAATTATCAAAAATCCGGCTTTAATCTGGCTTACCGTAATATTCGTTACCAAGGTTTTACGGGGGGCCCTTCTATCCCATCGCCCCATATAGTCCCCTTGAATGCCATGGCCTGGGAAGACGTGTTGGCCTATGACCGTCAATGTTTTCCTGCTCCCAGGGAAGAATTTCTAAGAACGTGGTGTCATCAACCGGGGCACCAGGCGATCGCCTATCAAGAAGATGGGATTTTGCGGGGTTATGGCGTTCTACGCCCCTGCCGGGTGGGGGACAAAATTGGCCCTCTGTTTGCTGATACTCCAGAGGTGGCGGAAGCGCTCTTTTTAGCTCTAAAAGCAATTCCTACAGCGGAAAATACCATTTACCTAGATGTGCCGGAACCCAACCAAGCGGCGATCGCCTTAGCGGAGAAATATGGTTTGCAGATAGTTTTTGAAACTGCTCGAATGTACACCGGGCAAGCTCCCCCCATCGCCCTAGACAAAATTTACGGAGTCACATCCTTCGAGTTAGGCTAACTTCTAATTGCTGGTAAACTGAGCGCAGTAAAATTCCAGTTTTCGTAAAGGATTGTGACAAAATCCCGCAAAACTGCAAAAATTCGTGGGGAAAAGTGATCCTACTTCCACACTTTGTGCATAGAATAAGGCAGTGAAACAGCCGGTATGCGGGGATTTCAGGGATTTTTAATGCCAAATTTCTGTCTAGATCCGGGCTGTGGATCCTCCCGATGACCCTGTTATGGGGAGAAAAGGCCTAAAAAATGAGTCTATTCCAACAAACTCACTCTCAAGGAGATTTTTTCAGATGAATAAAGGCGAATTAGTCCATGCGGTCACGGACAAAGCGAAAGAACAACTGGGGGAAAGCATCACGAAAAAGGAGGTAGATGCGGTGATCTCAGCCGCCATTGATTGCATCATGGAGGTGGTGGCCGAAGGAGAAAAAGTGACCCTAGTGGGCTTTGGTTCCTTTGAAGCCAGGGAACGCAAGGAACGGGAGGGCCGCAACCCCAAAACCGGGGATAAAATGCTCATTCCAGCCACTAAGGTGCCGGCTTTCTCTGCAGGCAAAATGTTCAAAGATAAAGTTGCTCCTGAGAAAAAATAATTGCCACTGACCTTTGTTTGAGCGACCCCACCACGGTGGTAATTTGGGTTGGGCAGCGGAGATGGCAGGCTGTCCAGCTTTTTCTTTATTAGATTTTTCCGCCAGTATTAATCCTTTGGGCCCTCCCGTCGCCGTCCTGGCCGCCATTGAGTCAGCTTTGCCGGCCCTGCACCACTATCCCGACCCCCAATATGTTCGTCTTCGTCAGGCGATCGCCGATTACCACCATTTACCCGTGGATTGGATTTTGCCGGGCAATGGTTCGGCGGAATTATTAACTTTAGCGGGGCGTACCTTTGCTAGTTTGGACTGTACCTATGTGGTGGGCCCAGCCTTTGGGGACTACGGCCGAAGTTGGCGAGGGGCTGGAGCCAAACTTAAAACCATAACCTGGCAAGTAAATCAGCCCTGGCCCTGGCAAAAATTGCGATCACTATCTGAAATTACTGATAGCATCACCATCCAGCCCCAAAAACGGGGTCTAATTCTTAATAATCCCCATAATCCCTCCGGTACTCTGCTGCCTAGGGAAGAAATTCTCGCTCTCCTACCCCACTATCAATGGGTGTTATTGGACGAAGCCTTTATGGATTTTCTGCCCCCGGGGGAAGAGCAAAGTTTAGTATCCCACCTGGGGGAGCATCCCAATTTAATTATTCTCCGTTCCCTGACCAAGTTTTACCGTTTACCTGGATTGCGCTTAGGTTATGCCCTGGGCCATCCCGACATACTCTCGCAATGGCAGGCTTGGCGGGATCCATGGCCGGTGAATGTTTTAGCCGAAGCGGCGGCGATCGCCTGTTTGGAAGTGGAAGAATTCCGTCAACAGGTATGGCAATGGTTACCCCCTGCCCGTACCGCATTGCAGAAAGATTTAGCTAGTTTACCGGGATTGTTGCCCCTGGCAAGCCAAGCCAATTTTTTGCTTGTAAAAACCGCCTTTCCAGCGCCGGAACTTCAACAAGAACTATTAATTAAATGCCAAATTTTAATCCGAGATTGCCTTAGTTTTCCAGAATTAGGCCAGGATTTTTTTCGGGTCGCAGTACGGACCATGGCGGATAATCAAAAATTAACCCAAGCCCTAGCTACCGTCATGGGCACGGCCAGATCTTGATTGATTGTGACCATAGAATATCTTCTTTCTATTAGTTAAATTCTTCCATTACTTTTATTTTGTAGGAACAAAAAGAAGTAGATTTACTTCTTCAGTCTAACAAGCAAGTTACCCAATATTATTAACTTCATATTAACACTCTCCCTTTACTTTCATGGAGTCCAATTTTTTAACAAGCATTTTTTTACCCCTAGCCCTTTTTTTAATTATGTTTGGCATGGGGCTTGGTCTTACCATTAAAGATTTCAATCGCATTTGGCTAGAACCCAAAGCAGTTGTAATTGGTTTAATCGCCCAATTGCTAATGTTGCCCATGGTGGGATTCGGGCTGGCATCTTTATTTTCTTTGTCCCCAGAGTTAGCAGTAGGAGTAATGATTTTGGCCGCCTGCCCCGGTGGCTCCACATCCAATGTAATTACCTATTTGCTCAAAGGCAATGTGGCTCTTTCCATTACTCTAACTGCCATCAGTAGTTTAATTACCATCATTACTATTCCCCTGATAGTTAATCTCGCTGCTAATTATTTTATGGGGGAACAATTTGCCCTCCAACTTCCTTTTCTCAAAACTGTTCTGCAAATTGCCGTAATTACCATTATTCCCGTTAGTTTAGGCATGGTTTGTCACCACCTTTTACCCAAGTTAGCCATGGTAGTGGAGAAAAATGTCAAATGGCTTTCCCTCTTTTTTCTTGGCATTATTATCGTCGCTATTTTGGTCAAGGAAAGGGCAAATTTGGCAGACTTTTTCCTCCAGGTGGGGGGAGTAACTGTGACCTTGAATCTCCTCACCATGGTTCTAGGCTATGGCATTGCCCTTTTGGCGGGACTTGGCCTTGCGGAAAGAAAGTCCATCACCGTTGAAGTGGGTATTCAAAACGGTACCTTGGCGATCGCCATTGCCACAACCCTTTTAAATGCCCCGATTATGGCCATTCCTGCTGCAATTTATTCCGTTGTCATGTTCCTGACCAGTGCCATTTTTGCTGGTTTGCTAAAAGCGAAAATATTTAGCGGGCTTAAATCTGCATAAAGACCTTATCGATGAAAATGAGTTATTAAAGTTTTTTATAAGAAAGTCAATTTTAGCTGTGCATGGTAAACATCTAATCTACTCATCAATCAGCTTACTGATACCAAGCAAACTATTGGCAACAATCAAACAATTAGACCAGATAACGTTGCCTACAGTCCCTCTAGTTCCTTCGCATAGGGGTTTTGTTGCTGATGGTAAGCTATCCTCCGATGACTCATAATAAATTCCCTCAACAGACAGTGCCCTGGTTAAATTGTAATGGGTGATTGGAAATAGATTGTCGGGTCTTCCATCGTAAAGACAATGCCTTGCCTAGAAAGGGAGTTGGCAATTTCCACGCTTGCCAGAGTCAATAAGCGTTTACGGACTTCGATGACATCATCTTGAGAACCAAGAATTGTCAAACTAACCCGCAATCTTTTACCTGTGCCATCAGAATAGGAAATATTGGTGCTATTTGCATCAATTCCTGACAGAATCGAGGTTTTTTCGATGATTGCTTGTCGTACTAGAGCGAATTTTCGTTCCTCCAAAACTGCCGGAAAATTCATATAAAGTAAAACCATAATTTTCTTGGCAAGGGTCACATTTTCAATTTCTACACTTACCAAAATAGAATTGGGCATGACAATAATTGTGCCAGTACCGAGAGAACGAATTTTAGTTGATCGTAAACCAATGCTTTCTACTTTTCCTAGTTCTCCTCCTGATAAACGGACGTAGTCCCCAGTAACGAAGGGACGATCCAGATAAAGAACTAAGGTTGCAATCAATTGTTCGAGAATTTTTTGGGCCGCAAAAGCAACGGCTAAACCAACTAGTCCTAAACTTGCTACTAAACCAATTAAGTCAAAATTGAGACTTCTAGCAAAGGCCACCAAGGCGACAATAAAAGCAAAAACATTAATGATAGTTTCAAAGACAAGAATTGCATCGTCACTGCCAGGGCTAAATCTTCCCCCTATCTTAAAACCATAAGTGCGTAAATATCGGCTAATAAGTTTTGTGGATATCCAATATATACTGCCTATTAAAAGTAGATTAGAAATTGGCTTAAGCAGATTATAGGCAATCGGAGCGAAGGACTCTAATAAAATTAAAGACCAACTAACGGCAAGGTTAAGAACTACAAATTTGAATAGACGGTCACTTGGATAAATAATATCATTATAGATTTTTTCAACGGATTGAGGGGCTATTTTTCTTAGAGCTAATTTTACTAAATCTGTGGCATAACGACTAAATATAAAAGAGCCAATTAAAGCACCAAAAAATATTAACCATTGGGGTTGAAAAAATGGAGAAATAATATGATAACGCCAACTTCGTAAAAAGGGGAACCATTCAGAACTAATACTTAGAATGGCAATCCAGCTTAAAGTAAACCCAATCTTGCTGACAATGCCAGTTTTTAGCTTAAATTTTCGAGTCATTATACCCAGCAAAATTTGCAACCCAATTAATACGGCGATCGCCATTAGAATCCAAACACTTCGTTGCCAAAGATATTGACGAGTTCGTTCTTGTTTTGCTTTGGCAGTGGCCGTCCTTAAAATTTTCTGCCATTGAGTAGCTTGTTCTAACGGCGAAAAACTGGGTAATACATCGTTGGCCGTCACCGTGAGCAGATATTGATCATTTAGGGAAATATAAGTAACTCCAGTGTTGGGATCATTATTGACATCAAAATTAATATTTTGAGAGTTAGCAATAGCATCGCTAATCCTCTTATTGGCAAAGTCAGCTCTATCCTTGGCAGTGGAACGATCTACTGCTTGTAAATCAAAGAGGGGAATGCCATCCACAACAACGGGCTCACTAGTGGACGCAAAGCCATTGCTAAAATTTGGGGCAGGACTGGAAGGTGAATTTTGCGCAAAACTTAGGGGAGCGATAAAAACCAACCAACTAATAAAGAATAAAATGATTGGTTGAGTTACTTGTTTAACTATTGGTCTAGTAATTCTAATCAAATAAAGGTTAAACCATATAAATATAGCTTTTAAAATTTGTAAGTAGCATCTATTTAAATTCTTGAAATTTTTGTTTAAGTACTTAAATAGAGATTGGAGAATCCACATAAATTGTTGGCTCATTAAGAGTAAAAGAAATATTCTGTTGTGTTAGTTGCTTGGTAATTTGTTGCCTCGCAAGATCTAGCAGTTGTTTTCGTAAATCCATTGACAATTCATTAGATCCTAAAATAAAAAAGGAAATTTGGGCATAATTTTCTCCAAATGCAACCTCAGTACTACGCCAATCTAAACCAAAAATATCCACTGTGCTGTCCATAACGATTTGACGAATTAGTGCTTGCTCATCAACTGATACCTTCGCCGGAAAAGTAATCGTCATTACTGACATAATTTTCCTCGCACCAGAAAAATTTTCAATGGTAGCTTGGGTGAGGGAATTATTGGGAATAACTGTGAGTGTACCTTTGCCAGAAATGCGGATTTTAGTTGATCTCAAACCAATACTCTCAACTCTTCCAAATGTGCCTTGTTTGCCCTGCTGTCCATCGGATAAACCGATATAATCACCCACCATAAATGGGCGATCTAGGGTTAAAACAATTCCTCCCAAAAATTGTTCTAATGTCTTTTGAGCGGCAAAGGCAATGGCGATCCCTCCAATGCCTAAACTAGCAACAATGCCAGCGACATTGATATTATGGCTGATGCAAAAGAAGATAATTAAGGTGACGGCGATCGCAAAATCGCCCAAATAGCGGAGTAGGAAAATTGATTCCCCTCTCACTTTGGGGTTAGAAGCAAAAGTTATCCCTAAAATTTTGGCGTCAAAAAAATCTCTAAATAGTTTTGACAAAAACCAGCCACTGAGCACTGTGATGCCTATACTGAAACAAAATTCGATTAAACTAAGCCATTCTGTGTTCGGGATTAGCAACAGCATTATTTCCATTGCAAACAGCGTAATTAAAATCAGAAGAATAGATTTAGATGCAATTACCACTCGCAGATAGGTTTCCGTTAGAGAATGCGGAGTGAACCAACTGAAAAAGAATTTTAGTGTAGGAATTATTATTATTCCTCCAAAGCAACTAACACCTCCTGCGATCATAATTAAGCTAACTTGTAATAGCCGATCGCCATTACTTAAAGCCAATTCCGATGCTTGGTTAATTTCATTAATTGCGTCTGTCATGGCGAATCGTTATCGGGAGGTTGTGATTTTGGGCGCTGTCAGCTTAAGGAGTGAATTGGGGAAAGCCTCTAGAAGTCAGGATTTCTGCAGAGCGCTGAATAAACCCCATGGCCATAGCCGGAGTGGTATTTTTCTCCAGACTTCCATTCTGTAGTCATCTTAAGGGGTAAATAAACACCTGCCAGCTTCTATCATTTCTTGCCGTAGCGTCTTTCGTCATGGTTAAACCACCGCATCCACCTGCCCTATCCCTGAACGGTCTTGACTCCCTCCTCATACAACCCCCTATCCTTGATTCCTAAGCTTTTTCCACTGGCGTTCTCAATCGTGCCATGGGGGCACCACTACACTCGTTGAAGCGAAGACCACATTCATTACGGGAATACTATTAAACTATCTGTTCTATCTTCAGCTTCTTTCTTCCATTCTTCACTATCCGTTCACTCTCACAATACACACAGCCTATTTTTCTAATCTTATACTGCATAACCATTCTAACTTTCACTCCCTAAACAGACAGTGCTTTGGCAGTCGATCTCACTGGTCGATGGGATAAATATAGGCGCAAGTTTGTAACGTTTCAAGACGTTCTCATACAAATCATCCAACTCATACATTGCATATATATTATTTCAAACATCATACTGTCATACTAATCGCAAGTGACAAAACAAGTATGTTCAGATAAAACTTGTAATAGAATTGTAATCAATTTAGGTGATCGCTATGAATAATCAATTAGGACTATGGATCGATCACAAAAAAGCCGTAATTGTATCGATTGCGGAAACAGAAGAAAAGATTAAAGAAATCCTATCAGACGTAGAAACACAGCCTCGGCGTTCTGGTGATTCACCCATGAAGGGGTCTTATGAAGCACTCCAAGTCCCTGCCGATGATAGTCAGCAGAATACTTTGACCCAAGACTTTAACACTTATTATGATGAATTAATTGACTATATTCGTAATGCGGAATCTATTTTTATCTTTGGACCAAGTAGCGCTAAAAATGAGCTGAAACAATGTCTTGAAGCAAATAATCTTGGTGCTAAGGTTATCGGGATGGAAACATCTGACAGTATGACAAATCCTCAAATTGTGGCGAAGGTTAGAGATTTTTTTGCGGACTAGTAATCCATTAATCGATAAGCTCAAATCTTCAATATCAAAGGACGATTTCATGTATTACATAGTTGAAACTGATAAGTTATTTGACCTAGCGATTAAAGACTTGGAATCAGTGGTGGTGAGTCATGGCTATGGAGTATTACACATTCATGATTTGGGAGCTACACTGCGGAGTAAAGGGATTGAATTTGCGGAAGAGTGCAAAATTTTTGAAGTCTGCAATCCAGTGCAAGCGGCCAAAGTTCTTGCCATTGATATGTGTCTAAATATGGCTCTACCCTGTCGAATCTCAGTGTTTACAGAAAAAAATGTTACCAAGATTGGGATGATTAAACCAGAAAAAATGTTGGCGGCGTTGTCTCAGAATCCAGCCCTATCTGCAATTGCTAAAGAGGTTGAGGAAATGACTATTCAGATTATTAATGCAGCGCAATAGATAGTCCCAATTACTGAATGAATCAGGATCTGATTTATTTTTCGGTGATTGCTAGATATCAGGAGACATCCCACCATGACTGTATTTGCCGATCCAGAGATTCTTTCCCATTTACCCCTTGAAGAATTTCAACAACAATTAAACACTTCACTTCAGGGATTAAGTCAGAAAGAAGCAGGCGATCGCCGATTACGGGATGGAGAAAATGAACTGACGGAGGAGAACATTAGCCCAATCATGCAGTTTTTATCGCATTTTTGGGGGCCGATCGCCAGTGAAACCGCCCATCAACTCGGACTCAAGGGCGATATTCTCGATGCTAGTCTTTTGGGAAAAGAGCCACTACACCAAATTGGACAAACTAACGAGGCGATCGAGGCGGCCGCAGGGTTTGCCCAAGTCTTTCCCGAACACAAATATCACATTGTCGATGTGCTGCAACAGAGGGGACATCTGGTCGGTATGGCGGGGGATGGGGTGAATGATGCTCCAGCCCTGAAAAAAGCCGATGCAGGCATTGCGGTGTCAGGGGCTACCGATGCTGCCCGTGCGGCGGCGGATATTGTGCTACTTACCCCCGGACTCGGTGTCATCGTGGAAGCCATTCAGGAAAGTCGCCGTATCTTTCAGCGCATGAATAACTACGCGATTTATCGAATTACGGAAACGATTCGGATTTTGTTGTTTATGACCCTTTCGATTCTGGTCTATAACTTCTATCCAGTCACCGCAATCATGATTGTGTTGCTTGCCCTGTTAAACGATGGTGCAATTATCTCCATCGCCTACGATCACACCCGTCCCGCCAAGCGTCCTGAAAGATGGAATATGCCAGTGGTTCTGGGGTTAGCAACGGTTTTAGGACTGACCGGTCTAGCAAGTTCCTTTGGCATGTTGTACCTCGGAGAACGGACTTTCCAACTTGATCGCGACACATTGCAGACATTGATCTATCTAAAACTCTTGATCGCCGGCCATCTAACTATCTTTGTAACCCTTACCAAAGGCCCTTTCTGGTCAATTACCCCAGCACCAATTTTATTAATTGCTGTACTTGGAACTCAAGGGGTGGCAACCCTAATTGCCGTTTATGGATTTTTTATGGCCCCACTAGGCTGGGGTTTAGCAGGAATTGTTTGGGGTTATGCCTTCATCTGGTTTTTGGTTGCGGACTGGATCAAACAAAAAACCTATAGTGTTTTTAACTGTGACCAGCCAGTTTATATTACCTACGGTTTAAGGAAGTTGCATCAATGGTTTTCCCATCCCCATTTACAGAAAGCAAACTAACACTCTTAATTTTTTATCGTAGGAGCAATTCATAAACGCCCCTTACTTTTATCCCTATCACAATTACAAGAGGAAACTACCATGCAAGTCCAAATCAATACCGGTCACAACATTAAAGGTCACGAAGCACTAGCCACTGAGGTTAGTAGTGTAGTGGAAGAGAGTCTGAGTCGATTCAGCACTCGCCTCACTAACGTTGATGTTCACCTAAGTAATCAGAACAGCGAGCAGGAGGACGGCAATGACAGTATGCGCTGCATGATCGAAGCTCACATCGCAGGATACCAAGCCCTCGCGGTAACCCATCAGGCAGCAACCCTAGACCAAGCTGTTGACGGGGCTGCGGAGAAATTAACCCACTTGATTGAACACACCCTGGGGCGGCTAGAGCATCAAGCGAGTCATCGGACTGACCCACCTCTGTCTAGTTAGATCAATAGTCAATAAATTTTCCCAATAGTAGGGGCAATTCATAAATTGTTCCTACACAAAATAGAAGTTTCCACTTTCGCTTCTATTTCAATTATAGAGAACCGATCATGAAACATTTAATTAGGCGATCTCTAGCTAAAAATAAATTTATTTCCATTTGGTTATTCATCAGTATGCTAGCAGCAGTACTGCTCTATGCCTGTATGTCACCATTGCCTACAGTTAACAGCGCTCAATATCGGCCAGTTCCCACATCGTCACAAAATGGCAACCCAGCAATGGCCCAACAGCAAATATTTGCCTCTAATGGTGAGCGTATTTATTTCACGACGACAAGTGATCGCGGTACGAATATCACTGCGACTGGCATAATTTCATCGGGAGGAATAATGGGAAATGGGGGAATGATGGGTAATAGCTTCTTAACCTGTGCTTCCTGTCATGGCTCCGATGGACGTGGCGGTGTCCATACGATGATGGGAATGCAGAGAATCAATGCCCCTGACATTCGTTGGTCAGCCCTTAAGGATGAATTCATTGATGATGAAAAATTCCGTTTGGCGATCGCCGAAGGTCAAGACCCTGACGGCGAAAAAATGTTGAACAGAGATATGCCGCGCTGGCAAATGGGCGATGAAGATCTAGCCGACTTGATTGGTTTTCTCAAGACCTTATAAAACCAGCACTCGTGTCTGTTTCTGATGAACAACCAGAGCAAATAAACCAATATATTATTCTATCGAGAGGAAACTGAATTGATCGACCACTCATTTGCGTTCTATGGATTGGCTTTCTTGGGTATTATCCTGGCACGATACTTTGTTCTGGCGGGGGCAATTGACCTATTATTGTCCGTCGGTTTTGGTCGACCCACCATCGACAACTGTGCCAGCACCACTGCCGATCACAGCAAAGTGCTGCCAGCGTATCGAGATTCACCACCCGGACGATTATTTTGCAGAGAGATTTCACCAGAAATTCGACGGGATATCGCACTCTCGGTACTTTCTTCAGTCGTATTTGCACTGGGGACAGCATCGATTCTGTCGGCATACGACTCAGGTATCACCCGTTTATACGCTGACATTCATCAGTATTCACTATGGTATCTAGGTGTTAGCTATGTCATAGTGATCGTGCTCCAAGACGCCTACTTTTACTTTTTGCATCGGCTGTTTCACCATCCTTTACTATTCCGCTGGTGGCATCAGGGACATCACCGATCAAATCATCTGACACCCTGGACATCTTTTGCTTTCGATCCACCGGAAGCGATCGCCCATGTGCTGTTTTTAGTTGGCATTGCGTTGGTGATTCCTCTCCATTTTATTACTGTTATTGCGGTGCTAAGCACTATGACTATATGGGCAGTGGTGAATCATCTCGGACTTGATCGGTTGCCGGCTAATTTCCCCCATCATTGGTGTGGCCGCTGGTTTATCGGTCCAGCTCACCATGCGATTCATCATCGTCAATACAGATTTCACTATGGACTGTATTTTACTTTTTGGGACAGGCAGCTCGGCACCCAAGCACCTTACTATGACCAGGGATTTGACGATGTTACTCACTGAAATGGGTAGTCCTATGCAAGGAAGGATCATGAAGGTTAAGAAGGTTAAATTGAGCAAAAGTCAATTAGCTGATTCCGAGCAAGTTTAAATTGTTTCCTAATGCGGCACTCGCACAAGCGAAGCAATGGATTGGTGGCGATCTCAATGATATTTAGGGCAAATATAATTACATTTTTTCATAAATTTTCCATAAAAAGAAAATTTGACAGTCAAATGAACTAAATTAGAAAACATAAAAAAAGGAGTTATGCCATGAGCACTATCAAGATTGCAATTTTGGGTGCAGGCTGTAAAAAGTGCCAACAATTAGAAGCAAATGTTAAAGAAGCTGTAGCAAATCTAAATTTGACTGCTGAAGTTTTGCATGTTACTGACCCCATTGAAATTGCTAAACGAGGTGTGATGTCTACCCCGGCTATGACAATCAATGGCAGAGTTGTCAGTAAAGGTCAAGTCATTAATGCCAAACAAATTCAGCCCCTATTACAGGGTTAAAAAGGCAAAATTATGTTTGACCCATTTTATCCTTTTGATTGGTTGGCAAACCAAATTGTCACCCAAGTCTTGGGGTTGTCGATGTCATCTCATTTAGGATCAAGTCTGCACTTCTTTCTTTATGATGTGCCCAAAGTATTAACATTACTAATTGTAATTAGCTTTATTGTTGGGACATTTCAAAGCTTTTTGGAGCCAGAACGGGTTCGCTCTTTGTTGGAAGGAAAGCGTACTTTTGTGGGAAATATTTTGGCCGCAATGGTCGGAATTGTCACACCATTCTGTTCTTGCTCTGCGGTTCCTTTGTTTATTGGCTTCTTAGAAGCAGGGGTACCTTTAGGAGTTACCTTTTCTTATCTGATGGCCGCACCAATGGTCAATGAGGTTGCTGTTATCCTGTTGTGGGGATTATTTGGGTTGAAGGTAACCCTAATCTATATTGGCTTTGGGGTAGGTTTGGCGATCGCTTCTGGATACATCATCGGACTGATGAAATTGGAAAAATGGGTAGAACCCTTTGTTTGGGAACTGCAAAAATCACGTCAAACAATACCGATAGAAAAAGAAGACAATCTAAAACCAGTGGTGTTAACTTGGGGACAAAGATTTGATCAAGGAAGATTCCAATCCAGCGAAATTGTGCGATCGGTTTGGCTTTATGTGGTGATTGGAATTGCAATCGGTGCAGGGATTCATGGTTATGTGCCGACGGATTTTATCACCAAATATGCAGGGGCAAATAATCCTTTGGCCGTACCAATCTCGGTGATTTTAGGTGTTCCACTCTATGCCAATATTGCGGGGGTTATGCCTATTACTGAAGCTTTAGTCAATAAGGGAATGCCCATGGGTACAGTATTATCTTTCACAATGGCGGTAACCGCACTATCTCTGCCGGAAATGGTAATTCTTAAAAAAGTACTGCGACCACAACTATTAGCTGTATTTATTGGGTTAATGACCATTGGTATTATCAGTATTGGCTACCTATTCAACGCCATCATCAAAGGATGGGTTTGATTATTTTTTCAGAGAGCCTAGCATGGTAGTTGATGTTTACTTGTTTTGGGGATGATTTGTCTATTTTATCCCCTTTTTTTGTTACCTCACTTATGTTTCAACACTTTTGGGGGTATTTCAATATTCAGTCCTTCGTTAAAATAAATAGTGAAAATGGCTCTTTTCCAACGATTCATCATTAAAAGTTAAACCCCATGGCCCTGCTTAATCCTGACCAGCGCAGTAAGCTCGACCCCAGCAATGACGGTCAGTTTTATGCCTATCCCCGCTTTGTTACCCATGTGGACAATGGCTTCATCGACCAATTAACAGAGCTTTATCGGCAAAAGCTCAAACCTGGCACAAAAATTTTAGACTTGATGGGGAGTTGGGTATCCCATTTGCCCGGAGAAATGAACTTTGCCCATGTGGAAGGTCATGGTTTAAATGAGGAAGAATTGGCAAAAAATCCCCGGCTAGATCATTACTTCGTACAAAATCTCAATGAAAATCCAGCTTTGGGTTTCCCCGATGCGGAATTTGATGCCGTATTAATGGCGGTATCGGTGCAATATTTGCAATATCCTGAAGCTGTGTTTAGCGAAATTGCCCGTATTCTCAAGCCCGGTGGTGTGGTAATTGTCAGTTTTTCCAATCGCATGTTTTACCAAAAGGCGATCGCCGCTTGGCGGGACGGCACCGATGCCAGTCATTTGCAGTTAGTCCGGGCCTATATCCAATCTGTAAAGGAATTTGGCCCACCGAAAACCATTGTTAAACCAGGGCAAAACTTACCGGGATTCTTACAACTTTTAGGTATGGCTGGTAGTGACCCCTTTTATGCAGTGGTGGCTTCGGTGGAGATGGAGAATAAAACTGTGGATAACCATGGATAAGAACAGCACTGAAACAGATTTGGAAGGCTGATGATCAATCAGATTGCTAACACCAGGTAAACCATTGGCAATAATTAAATAATCAGACCGGATAACTTTTCCTGTAAAACCTCAGTTACCTTGGCGATCGCCAATTTTCGATTGCCCTGGTAATCGCTATAATAATCATCCACTAGAATGGGTTGACCAAAGGTAAGTTGGGCCCGCTGACGCCCCAAAATGGGACGGTTATTGAGGTTGCCCCCCTTCATGCGGGTAATGACATTCCAAAGCAATAAAAGGGTGTCGGCAAACCTTTCCACCGTTGGTTTTTCTTTGACATAGTGGCCCGTTACGGCGACAAAATTTTCCACCAGTCGCATATGCCACATTCTTAAATCTGCTTCTTCAGCAATGCGATCAGCCAAGCCTTTTTTTACGGGAAATAAAGCTTGTTCATCCCGTAATTCTTCTCGATAAATATAGTCCCAACCAGCCTGTTCCAACCGTCGGCAACGATCCGGGAGGGTTCCCTTGGGGGTAATTTGAAAATATTCTTCCCCCACGGTTAAGGCCGCATGAAGCAAATTCTGCAAACGGGAAGCTAGTAATTGATTTGGATCTGTTTCCAAGCTGTTAAAGTTTTCTTGCAAACGGTTGGCTAAATCTTTCATTGTTGGCAAATTTTGATGGTAAAACTGTCGGTAAAAATTCTCCATTAGATCCAACATCACTTCGCCTAAATGGTAAAGTCGTTCGTATAGCTTGGCTTCCCCCAAACTATGGTCGTCGCTGGGGGGAATGCCGCAGTCCTGTTCCAATTGGGAAAGCAAATTTTCAATCTCTTGCCAGGGAGGCGTAAGGTAAAAGTATTGAATACCCACTGGCAAAATTAACGTCTGCTCCTGCCGTTGGGCTTTGCGTAAATCCTCCAGGCACCAAAATCCCATTTGGGCAATGCCTGGTTCCAGGGGAGAAATCAGTTCGTTGTGACCGTTGGTGGCTCCTTCCGGCGCGGCGGCCAGGGGATATTGGCCATTGAGCATTAGTTCCCGAGCCGACCGTAAACCGGGACGGTCTAATTTACCTCGTTGAATGGATGTACCCCCTAAACGGGGAAATAACCACCGTAAAAAATCTCCCCCCCAGAGGGGAATGCCCCGGTCATACATGAAGTGGGAATGGCTTAACGGCGGCGGTTGCAGGGGGCCTTTTTTGAGTGCTGGCGGCAATAAATTCCAAAATAAATACCCCATACACAACGGATCATTGATGCTGGGGTGGCGGAAGGCCAACAGTAGGCGGTTTTTCCCTTGGCTAAAGTCAGTGTAGGCCTGGACTAAAGTTTCTAAATTTTCGGCCTCGATTTTGGCGATCGCCGTTTGGGAGCGGATCCACCAGGGGAGAATCAAAGGCCCGAGCCGGAGCAACCAAGGCTGGAGATCGGGAGCTAAAAAGTCCAGGGGGGGTTGGGCTTGAATGGGGGATTCCATGGGAATAATTGCCGGTGATGGAGCCTAAAAATTAGTGGCGATCGCCTGGACAGGACAGGAGGGAATACATTGCTCACAGACCACACAACGGGAACGACGAAACATCAGGCGAAAACTATCCGGGTCTAAACTCAGAGCTTCTGTGGGGCAGACCCCCGTACAGAGCCCACAGTCCACACAGCTTTGGTCATCAATGACAATTTCGCGACTCGCCAAGGAAACTTCAATACTTTGGGAGCGCATCCATTCCAAAGAAGCCTCCAGTTGGTCAATGTCCCCGGACAATTCCAGCACCACTTTACCCACCTGGTTGGGGGCTACCTGGGCCCGGATAATGTTGGCAGCAATATTAAAATCCTTGGCCAGACGATAGGTGACGGGCATTTGCACCGCACTACGGGGGAAAGTTAGGGTCACACGCTTTTTCATCCTGCTGTTTAACTAGCTTCTAACTAGCCTCGCTAGACTGGTCTGGATTGGTAGCTTTACTGGGGGATTTTTTCCTAGTGGTGGTGCGTTTAGTAGTAGTTTTCTTGGCGGTACCAGTGGCACTGGCCTTTTTAGTGCTGGTTTTCTTCGTCCCTTTGGCTGTGGTGGTGGTCTTTTTACGGCTAGTTTTTTTTCCACTGGCCGCCTTTTCCGCCAATAAAGGTAAGGCCTTTTCTAGGGTAATGGTTTCTTCCGTTTCCCCTTCCGGTAAGCTGGCATTGACTTTGCCATGTTTGATGTAAACCCCATAGGGGCCTTTGAATAAATTCACCGGCTCTTGATCTTCGGGGTGGAGGCCCAACTGTTTGAGGGGAGTGCGGCTACCCCGGCCCCGTTTTGGTTCCGCCAACAGTTCTAAGGCCCGGTCCAGGGTGATGGTCAAGACATCGTCCTCCCCTTTAAGGGAACGATAATCCTTGCCGTCTTTACCTTGGTCGTGGACCACATAGGGACCAAACCTTCCCAGACTAGCTTTGATATTTTTGCCCGATTCGGGATGGGGCCCCAAAGTACGGGGCAAAGCCAACAATCCTACCGCCATTTCCAGGGTGACATCCTCCGGCTTAACTCCCTTGGGTAGAGAAGTGCGTTTCGGTTTCTTATTTTCCTCCGTGGCTTCCCCTAGCTGGACATAGGGACCATAGGCACCAATGAGCACAAAAATCGGTTCCCCGGTTTCGGGATGGGTGCCCACTTTATCGGGGCCTTCGGTTTTTTGCTTAAGTAACACTGCGACCTGGTCTGGGTTAAGGTCCGCTGGGGTTAAATCGTGGGGGATGGATGCCGTAATAATTTCTTCCCCCTGGGGAATTTCGATATAAGGGCCAAATTTGCCAATTTTCACCTTGGCGGCCAGGTTTTCCAACTCAATGGCCTTGGCGATCGCCGGATCAATTTGGTCTTGACGCACCTTAACCTGGTTTTCCAGTCCCGATTCCCCTAGGAAAAAGCCCTGGAGATAGGGGAGCCATTGGGTTTTGCCCACCGCAATTTCGTCTAATTTTTGCTCCATGCGGGAAGTGAATCCCGTATCCACCAAGTCTGGAAAATGGGATTCTAGCAAACTCACCACCGCAAAGGCCGTAAAGGTAGGGGTTAACGCCTTAGCTCGCATTTGCACATAGCCCCGGTCAATGATAGTGCCGATAATGCTGGCGTAGGTACTGGGACGGCCCACCCCTTCACTTTCCAATGTTTTCACCAAGGAAGCTTCCGTATAGCGAGCCGGGGGCTGGGTTTCGTGGCCTACGGTGTTAATTTCTTGGCAACTCGGGCGATCGCCGACTTTGAGGGGGGGCAAGATTACCTCTTGGTTTTCCAAGGCAGCATCGGGATCATCGGAACCTTCCACGTAGGCTCGGAAATAACCAGGGAAGTCAATGCGCTTACCCCCAGCCCGAAATTCCGCATCTTCCACCTTTAATAAAACGCTCAGTTGGGTGATTTTAGCGTCGGCCATCTGACAGGCCACGGTCCGTTTCCAGATCAATTCATACAGGGCCAATTCCCGTTCCTTTAACCCCGTGCGGTTGGGAATGCGAAACTCTGTTCCAGCAGGGCGAATGGCTTCGTGGGCTTCCTGGGCCCCTTTACTTTTGGTGGTGTATTGCTTGGGTTTGGGACTGAGATATTCCTTACCGTACATTTGTTGGACGCAACTCCGGGCCGCCGTCACCGCCTGGTCGGAAAGATGCACCGAATCCGTCCGCATATAGGTGATGTAACCCTCTTCGTAAAGCTTTTGGGCCACCCGCATGGTATCCCGGGCGGAAATACCCAATTTGCGGTTAGCTTCCTGTTGCAGAGTAGAGGTGGTAAAGGGGGGAGAAGGCTTACGGGTACTTGGTTTTTCCTCCGTATTAATTACTTCCCAAGGTTGCCCCCACAAACGATCCCTCAAGGCGATCGCCTGGGCTTCATCCAGTACCACCACCCGTTTATCTGGCAGCAAAGCACCGGTATTAGGGTCAAAGTCACTGCCAGTGGCCAATTTCACCCCAGCGAGGGTGGCTAACTTAGCCTGGAAAGGATTTTTGCTTTGTTCCAGTTCTGCTTTTAGATCCCAGTAACCAGCGGTTTTAAAAGCTCGGCGGGCCCGTTCCCGTTGCACAATTAAACGCACCGCCACCGACTGCACCCGGCCAGCGGATAAGCCCCAGGCAATTTTTTTCCACAGTAACGGGGAAAGGGTGTAACCCACCAAGCGGTCTAAAATCCGGCGAGTTTCCTGGGCATGGACCAAATTTTCGTCAATCTCACGGCAGTTGTCCAAGGCATGGCGAATGGCTTCCTGGGTGATTTCATGGAATACCATCCGTTTAATGGGCACCTTCGGCTGAAGCAGTTGTAATAAATGCCAGCTAATGCTTTCCCCTTCCCGGTCTTCGTCCGTAGCCAGAATCACTTCATCGGCATTTTTCAGGGCGGATTGTAATTCCTTCACCACCTTTTTCTTGGTTTTGGGCACCACATAAAGGGGGCTAAAATGGTCTTCCACGTTGACGCCTAAATTGGCCCAATTTTTGTCCTTATAGGCCGCAGGCACCTCATCTGCCGAAGCCGGTAAATCCCGTACATGGCCCATGGACGCTTCCACCCGATAATCCTGCGGCAAATAATTGCGGATGGTGCGAGCTTTGGTGGGGGATTCGACGATGACGAGTTTGGACATAGGGAGGGAATGAAACTGGGGATGGAACCGGAGGGGAAAATTTGGGCGGGTCTGAGGTGGACTATCTATATGGATGACTTTAGCGGACTAAGCCATAACTAATACTTATCTTAATCTTCCCAGAAGATCAAACCTGGCTTGGAGGTGTTGACATTCCCACCATCCAATCGTTAGGGAAGACGGGGTGAAATTCCCTGGATTGCCCCAGGCGCTGACGACGTAACTCTGCACAGGTTCGGGGCGGGCAAGAAACTATTGGTGGTTAGCTTGGCAAGAGGCCGTTGGTCAGGTTTTAATTTGTATCCTAAATTTCCCAATCATGGGGGAGCCTGATCTAGTTTCCCGCTAACCTTGGGGTATTGGGAGAGCTTTGCGGACACAAGGAACTTTGGGGGGCACCAATGCTGGTAGCCACAAAAATTAGCCCATTGACCCTACAAATTTGCCACAAAAATCTCCCCGAGGGCTAGCACAACGGAGGCTATCTGGGGAGCAACAACATCAACAAAGCTAGGATAACCTAACTCTACGATTAAATAAGGGGAGTGGGGACGATTTCTTTCCCTAGTTTTCCCCTTCTGGTTCTGGGGCCACTGCAGGGCGACTTAAATCTTCCAAGACATTGTGATAGACAAAGCCAGCCAACAATGCTCCGGCGATCGGGGCTAGCCAAAACAACCATAGTTGACCAATCAAAGCAGGATTACCACAGAAAAGAGCAACCCCGGTGCTGCGGGCTGGGTTGACGGAGGTGTTGGTAATGGGGATGCTGACTAGGTGAATTAGGGTCAGGGCCAAACCGATGGCGGCGGGGGCAAACCCAGCGGGAGCAGGCTTATCCGTTACCCCAAGGATGACCAACAGGAACATGAAAGTCAACACAAACTCGATTAACAGCGCGGCCATGAAGCTATATCCCTGGGGGGAATGGTCCCCAAAACCGTTGGTGGCCAAGGGGTTAGATTGGGCTGGATCGAGGATAAAGTTAGGATTGCCCTGGGCGACGATAAGAATAAAAAAGCCAGCTAAGATCGCCCCTAGTACCTGAGCTCCAATATAGGGGGCTAACTGGGAACTGGGGAATCTTTTGCCCATCCAGAGGCCAAAGGAAACAGCAGGGTTAAAATGACCACCGGAAATGTGGCCTAAACCGTAGGCCCCAGTGAAGACGGTCAGGCCAAAAGCAACGGAAACCCCCAGATAACCCAAACCAAACTCGTTGGTGTTTTCGCCACCGGGAACAGAAATAAATGCGGCAAAAACAGCGCTGCCACAGCCGCCAAGCACTAGCCAAAAAGTGCCGATAAATTCAGCAATGTACTTTTTCATTTGCGTTTTAAAAAAGGTAAAAAGAGTTTATTTTAGTCAGGCTCGACTTAAGCCTAGATGCGATCGACTAGTTCGGATCAAAAATATCCACCACGAAAAATAACATTGTTTTGTCAAAATCGGCACAAAATTCGGCAAAACTTTACTTTTGAGCGAAAAATTTGTCTCAATATCCCCCCATCAAGCCTTCCCCTTTGGTTTTAAACTTATATTTCAGCTTGATTTTGCCTTCTGTGTAAAAGTTAAATAATCCTCCAGAAAAGTTTGCACCATAGCCAGACAAAAGCTTGGGGGCATCTCAATCAAGCGCACTGCAAACAATGCATTGGTATTTCCTTATATTGCTGTGAAACCAACGGAAAAAGATCTAATTAGTGCCGGATTCCACGCCCTCTCTGACCCCATTCGCCTACAGGTACTGACGTTACTGGAAAATCAGGAACAATGCGTGTGTGACCTGTGCGAGCAACTGACCATTAGCCAATCCAAGTTATCATTCCATCTCAAGCGCTTGCGGGATGCGGAATTGGTGCACACTCGCCAGGAGGGCCGCTGGATTTATTACCGTCTTAACCCAGACCAGTTTCATTGTCTCCGCCATTATTTAGATTCCTATGGCCAGATAGCTCAGGAATACGCAGCCCGCCATTGTTGTGAATAATTGGCAGTTGGGCAATGGTATCTCTCTGTGCCCCCTCAATTCTTCGGTAGAAAGTTAAAGATCCATCAGCTCCATCTTGGTAGATCAATTAAGAGCGCCAAAAACAGCCCTAGCAAAACCCCATTGTTCCCCTATGTCTTGCCTTTACAGCGGCAACGGTGTCGGGGTATGGTCTGTATTGGGAGAAGCTTTGAACAAAGGGATTTTTGCCCCTTTGGCCGTAATTTCGCAATGGTGTCCATCCGTCCATCTGTCCGTCAAACCCCTGCCTATGTGCCCGGGGAACAGCCCCAAACTAACGATTTTATCAAGCTAAACACCAACGAAAATCCCTACGATCCGCCGGCCCAAGTGTTGGCAGCGGTGGCGGCGGAATTACCAAAGGTACGGCTTTACCCTGATCCCGTTTCGACCCAGTTACGTCAGGCGGCGGCGGATTTGTATGGAGTGCAGTTAAACCAGGTATTGGCGGGCAATGGCTCCGACGATATTCTCAATATTGTGGTGCGCACCTTTGTTGATCCAGGGGAAACCATTGCTTTTTTAGATCTTACTTACTCTTTGTATGAGACGATCGCCTCGGTGCATGGAGCTAAGGTGCAAAAGATTGCCACCGATGCCAATTTTGATTTAACCGGGCCGGTGATTTGTCCGGGGGCAAAATTAATTTTCCTCGCTTCTCCCAATCCCCCCAAAGGCAAACATTTAAAGCGAGAATTTCTTTGGCAGACCTGTGCCCAGGCCGAAGGAGTGGTGGTAATTGACGAGGCCTATGGGGATTTTTCCGACGAGGACCATTGGGATTTTCTGCAAGAGTTCGACAATGTGATTGTTTCCCGCACCCTTTCTAAGAGTTATAGCCTGGCGGGGATGCGGGTGGGATTGGCGATCGCCGCGCCGACATTGATTGCAGAAATGGATAAGGTGCGGGATTCCTATAACCTTGACCGGGTGGCCCAGGCCTTGGGCACCGCCGCTTTACGGAACCAAGCTGAATTTGTACCCCTGTGGCAAAAGGTACGTTCTACTCGCACCCGTTTGATGGAGCAGTTGGCCAAGTTAGATTTTCAGGTTTGTCCTTCAGATGCCAATTTTGTTTTTGCCGCCCCCCGTTGGATGGCCGCCGCCGACCTGTACCAAGCCCTGAAGGAAAAGAAAATTCTAGTACGTTATTTTAACCATCCCCGCATTACCAATTATCTGCGCATTACGGTGGGCACCGATGCCGAGATTGATCAATTACTGTCGGCGATCGCCAGTTTGAAGGGGTCTTTGGAATAGAAAAATGTTGCCAGAGGTTGAACAAAGATTAGCCATCGCCCAGCAATTGGCCACCATTTCCGGGGACGTACTCGCTCAATATTTCCGTCGCTCCCATCTCCAGAGTGGCACAAAAACCGACCAGGTTTCCGCCATTGTCACCCAAGCTGATGAAGAAGCAGAACAGGCCATGGTGGATTTAATTCAAGCAAAATTGCCCCAGGACAGTGTAATTAGGGAAGAAGGGGAGAATATTAGCGGAGAATCGGGTTATACCTGGGTGCTAGACCCCATTGATGGTACTTCCTCCTTTGTGCGGGGCTTGCCAATTTTTGCCACCCTGATTGGCTTAGTGGATGAAAATATGCAGCCAGTGCTGGGCATTGCCAATCAACCCATCAGCGGCGATCGATGGCAGGGGGTACAGGGAGAGCAGAGTAACCTTAACGGCATGTCCCTGGTTAATCCCTATGAAAAGAGCGAAATTAATTTAGCCTCCGCCTGTATTGCTTCCACCACACCGTTAATGTTCACCAACCCGGAGCAACAGCAGAAAATGGCAAATATTTATCGCCAATGTCAGCGCACCGCCTTTGGGGGAGATTGTTTTAATTACCTTGCCGCCGCCAGTGGTTGGACGGCCATGCCCGTGGTGATAGTGGAAGCGGATCTGAACTTTTATGATTTTTGTGCGCTAATCCCCATTTTGACCGGGGCAAATTATTGTTTTACCGATTGGCAGGGGCGGGATTTAACCCCCACATCCACCGAAGTAGTAGCTAGCCCCAACATAAAATTGCACAGTGAAATTCTAGCTTTCCTGCAATAATTGATCCGTGTTTGCTTCTGGAGGGGGTTGACGGGTGCAATTAAGCTTTCAGGAACGTTTGGAGTCCATTAAGGCCGGTTGCCTAGGGGCGATCGCCTTTGGGCTGGTTTACGGGTTGACCTTGCTGGGCAACAACTATTTCAACCTACTCATAAGCCCACTGAGTTCGGACTGGATTAACCTGGGTTTGAACGTTGGTAGTAGTTTGCTGAGTGGCTTTTTATTTGCTGTCACCTATCGCTACATCATTCGCCAAGATGACAATGCCCATCTCCGGGACGGGGCCGTGCTGGCCTTTACCCTCGTGCGGAGCGGCGGATTGATTGAATTGCCCACCACTGAAGATCCCCTGGCGATCGCCATTTTGATGGGGGAAAGTCTGATTAGTTTTGCCGTAGTTCGTTCCAGCCTGGATTGGGCCATGGATTGGGGTTGGCTCCGCCCCTTTAACAGTTGAGGGAAATTTTAAAAATTTGTGGCTAGTGAAAATTGATTGGGAAAACGTTGGCAACAACTAATCATTTGGACCAGAGAGCTAGTGGCCATCAAAACCTAATTGCCAATGAACCTTTCCCTGGTGCAGACCGTCTTTAGCCGTGGGATAAAATCCGGACTTCATCTGCCTACTCCTCGTTTACCCTTCCCTAAAATGCTACAGTTCCAAATTCAAAACGACAGCGAAATTCCTGCTTCCAAGCAGTTATTTGACCAAATCCGTTTTGCGATCGCCTCCCGTCAATATCATCCGGGGCATCGTTTACCCAGCACCAGGCAACTGGCCATGATGACGGGCCTACACCGCAACACCATCAGTAAGGTTTACCAAAATCTGGAAGATGCGGGCTTAGTGGAATCCATCGCCGGTTCAGGTATTTACGTTAAAGCCCCCAGCACCGAGGAGGGCATTATCCTTGATGGCCCCCTATTCCGGGAATACCCCGAAGCCAGCCAGCTAATCCAAAAAACCATTGATGAACTGCTCAGCCAAGGGTTAAACCTTTCCCAGGTGAAAGAGCTTTGTTTAGAAACCATTGACTGGCGACTGCGCAGTACCGCTAGGGTGTTAGTCACCGTTCCCCAACGGGACATCGGGGCGGGACAATTAATTCTCAACGAATTGGAACAAGCCCTGGTAATCCCTGTGCAGTTAGTGCCCATGGAAACCCTCAAACAAGCCCTGTCGGAACTGCCCTCCGGCACAGTGGTCACCAGTCGCTACTTCCTGGCCGAAGCGGAGTCCATTGCCACTCCCTACGATGTACGGGTTATTCCCGTTGATATTTACGACTACAGCAAAGAACTAGAACTAGTTAAGGCCCTACCGGAAAACTCCTGTTTAGGCATTGTCAGCCTCAGCCCCGGCATTCTCACCATTGCGGAAATTCTTATCCATAGCCTGCGGGGAGAATCCCTCTTTTTGAAATCGGCCTTGGTGAGCGATCGCCCGAAATTGCGCTCCCTAGTCCGTACCGCCCGCACTATCATTACCGATCCTGCTAGTGAACCCATTGTGCGCCAGGCGATCGAAGCGGAACGCCATGATTTGATCCGGATGCCGGAAATTATTTGTTCGGAACATTACATCGGCGAGAAATCCATTGCCATCCTTAAACGGGAATTGGGCCTAGGGGAAGAGGAAGGAGAAGAAGAACAGAGCCCAGGGGTGAAAGTTAGCGTGGCCAAAAGTTAGTTTTAGTTGTCCTAACTTGCTAAACTCAGGCGATCAATTCCCCATTAGTCTCCCCCAGTCCCCTGGTCAGCGAGTCCTCACTGTCAACAGTTGGGGCGGTGTGGCATCGGGGGGATAGAGTAGATCCACCTGAACAGTGCGTTTTTCCCCCGGTTTTAGGTCTAGGGTGACCAAATTTTCTCCCTTTTGTCCCCGTCGTTGCACCAGATGGTAGTAACGGTTATTGGTCTGACCCCGGCGATCGGTGTAGCTGAACCTTACTGTGCCCCGGAAAAAGACATTGACAGCGGGAGGAACGAGAAAAGTTAACTGGTCATTGGATGCGTCATTAAACTTGAGCGGGGTTTCCACCGTCAGATCAACGGTCTGATTGCGGTTGGTGTTATTCACCAGAGGTAAAGTCAAACTATATTGCACCCCATAATTGCCATGGGATTCATAGGCCGTATCCGGATAACGCACCGCCATGGGGGCAGACTGATTTTGGCCAGTACCCATGCGTCCTCCCTCTAGGGAACTGATGGGATAGGAAAAGCCTCGTCCTGGTTCGGGAATATTTAATTGTTGGCTGTTGTCGTCGGTGATGGTGCCCTGCCACTGGGAGCCAATGGAAACCCCCGCCACCCGGCTATAAATTCGCCGTTGGCTATTGCGGGGAATACGGTCCCTGGGTTGCATGAGGTTAGCCGTTTTAAGCAAGTTTTCCCAATCCGCTAAGCGGGGAGCTTGTTCTACGCCAAAATTATCCTGGGGAGCATACATGGCCATGCTGGCTGCATGGATAGGAACGTTGGTGTTAAGGCGGAGATAGGCAGAAAAACCATTGCGCGGCAATCTAATCGGTGGCGGCTGTCCGGGCACTGGGGTATAGTTCACTGGCAAAGGCTGATTGATCAGCATGCGACTTTGCCCAGCGGGAATGACAAATTTTTCGGGGTAATTACTCTGCCGTTGTCCCCGCAAAACATCGTTCATTACCCGGCTACCGGGGCCCGCAAAAACCTTACCGTCATTGTTTTCCACCACCGGCGGCAGATCAATAAATAGGGCATCGGGGGAAGTGAGGGAACTGGCTCCCTGGAGAATTTCCACCGTGGCGTCTTGCCGACTGCCATTGAACAATAACACCCCTAGGTATAAAGTCCTGCCTTCGGGAGATGCTTGGACAACGTGGTGGGCAAAGACATCAAACCGACCCCGGAAGGGATGATTCAGGTGGGCGTAGGGATGACCCATGCCAATGGAAGACAGGGTGGAGAGAATAATGCCTTCGTTAAAAATTAGTTCGGGACTATTACTGTTAAAAACCGGAATTTGATCTAGCTGCCCTGGCAAAGGACGCACCGGCTGCACTACTTTTAGTTCTTGGGGAGAGTCCCCAATGTTGGGAGCCGGCTGGGTGATTACCGGGGGAGGAGTGATGGGAATGGTGATTGGATTGGCTTGGGCCAGAACTAGAGGTGTGAGCAGGGAAAGCATGGATGATGAAGCAGGGCAAAAAATTGCTAATGGAGATGGGGACGGTCAAATTGGCTGAAAAGTGTCGTTTTTTCCCTTTAGACAAAAGGTTGCATTGGATTCAGGAGGGGGTATGGCGATCGCCCCACCATTCTTTAAAGGAGATAAGGGCATATAATCCCAAGATAACGAGGGTCGCCCAAGGGGAAAGGTAATGGGCCATGATGCCGCAGGCTAACCCTAGAAAAATTAGCCCCAGGGGAGCAGAAGTTTGCTGTGCATTGGAAAGATAAAAAAAGACGGCAAAAATTAGCAAGCCCCCGATCACCCCTAATGCTGTGTGGATAGCAATGGTTACCATGGTCCGTAAGGTTTTTTATTCCCCATTGATTCTGCCGGATCTACCGGGTTTTTTGTAGCAATACTTGGGAGCTTTGTTCCGGCAGGTAGCTATTGGTCTTGGAACTCCATAGAGTGCCCCGTTGTTGAAAAAGAATAAAAGCGGCGATCGCCATGAGGAAGTAGGCAAAACCCTGCTGTAAATTTCTTGCGTCAACAAAACCGGATAGATAGGAACCCAATAAAATTCCTAAGGCAGCGAAGAGGGTGAAACTCACCATCATGTGATAGTCCAAACTAACTTGGCCAAAATAACCTAAAAAGCCTGCTGCAGAGTTAAAGGCAATAATCAACAAAGAAGTACCGATCGCCTCTTTCATGGGTAACTTTCCTAGCAATACCAGGGCCGGCACAATGGCAAAACCACCCCCTACCCCTACCAATCCAGTTAAAATGCCAATGGCAATGCCCTCAGTCAAAAGCCATAGCCAACAATATTTACAGATGGGGGCAGGATAGGCTGCCAATGCTGTTTCCTCAGTGGAGGCAGACTGGGGCCGCTGTTGGGATTTGAGGATCATAAAAATGGCCGCCACCAGCATCAGCACAGCAAATAAAACCAACTGGAATGTTTCCGTCACTAGGGGATGGGCTGCTAATTTAGCTCCTCCAAAAGCCCCCACCATGGTGGCAGAACCAAAAATCAGGGCCTTAGGCAAATTAACGTTCCCCCGACGCCAATGGGGAATTACCCCAATCAAGCTCACTACCCCCACAATCACCAACGTCATGGCGATCGCCGCCTTGGGGGGAACCTGCATAACGTAAACTAAAATTGGCAAAGCCAATACTGAGCCACCGCCACCCAAAAGCCCCAAACTTAAGCCAATGCAACCTGCCAAAAAATAGCCCACCATCTGGAGCACCATGGCTATTACCCCTTAATTTGGTTGTAGGGTAATTTGCCCAACAGATTGGCCATCATGCAGGTGCCAGAAATGCCAGCAAATAACAATCCCGCCCCCACAAAACCACTGAGAAAATAGAATCCTGGAGCAACGAATGTACCTAATAAAACCCCTGTCAACACCAAGCTCCCGGCAATAATTTGCACCTGACGCATAATGCTGATAGGGGCGTTTTTTGTTTTTACCGTGGGCAATCCTGCCTGCTTCCAAGCTAACAATCCCCCTTCTAAATGGATGATTCCTTCCGCCCCAGCGGCCTGCAACTGTTGCAGAGCATTACCAGAACGATTACTACTTTGGCAATACAACACCGTAGTTTTTCCTTCTGCCTGGGGCAATTGACTGGGATTAAGGCGAGATAGGGGGAGGGAATGGGCATCGGCGATGTGTTCCCCGACAAATTCCAGGGGTTCCCGCACGTCAACTAAGATAACCGCATCCTGCTGACGTAATTGTTGCAGGGTTTGAGGAGCAATGGTGGGGTTAGTTTGGGTCGAGCTTGTCATCATTAATCTCCGGGATAGTCTCTACAAAATCAGAAAAAAGTATTACACAGGTTAACAACTAAATTAGCAATTATTCTGAGGACTTGGCCAACAATCCCTGCCATTCTTGAAGTACAAAGTAAGGCACTTTAATTTGTTGATTTCCTTCTTTTAATGGTAAATCTAATGCCCAAATGCCATTCATTTCTAGCTTGGCAAAATCTGCGGTGACTAAAAATTGACCGACATTTTCTCCAGGACTCTCCGCCGCTAAAAGATCGGTTAAGTTAACAGTACTACCATCATTATCTTGAACCACTAAGGGAGCCGGATGGCGAAAGGATATTACCCCGGGAAAACCCACCAAGCGCAAATTAGTTTCCGTTTCACCAGTAGCTTTTACCCGTTTAAATAACACCACCTGCCAAGTATTGCCTTCCTGGTCCCGTAGGGATTGGCGGGATTGGGTCAGGGTTTGCCCTGGTTTTTCGGTGGTTTGCCGCACCAGGGCCGGAGTTGCCCCAGGCCAAAAAGTCGCCCAGGCCAGCCAAAGCCCCAGGCTGAGCACCGCTACGTTGAAGATTTTGCCCCAGGTACGGTAAAGGGACTGAAAGCAACTAGCCATAATTTGCAACGGATTTTTCACCGGGAAATGGGTCTAGAATTAGATTTTTAAAGAGGTACGGCCCTTTGACCACAGAGTTGGTTGGCGGGGACAGCTTCCATAATTTTTTGGGGATCGGGCAGGTTCAAACTATCCATAAATTCGATAAATTCCTGGCGATCTCGCCCCAGCAATCGGGGATTAAAACGTTTTTCTTCCCCAATGGTGGAAACGGTTTGGCCTCGGTAATCATGGCCGGGATAAACCAAAACGTCATCGGGTAGGGTAAATAATTTACTGTGGATAGAGTCATACAAAGTACCGGCATCCCCACTTTGAAAATCCGTCCGACCACAGCCCCGAATTAGTAGAGCGTCGCCCGTTAACACATGGCTTTGATTCACCAAAAAAGCTAAATGGCTGTCAGTGTGCCCTGGAGTGGCGATCGCCTGGATGGGTATGGAACCAACATGGATAATTTCCCCATCCTGCAAATGGCGGTCAGCACAGTCCACGTCAGCATATTGGGGGACGAGGTTTTGACAGCCAGTCAATTGCCGCAGTTTTCCGGCTCCAGTGATGTGGTCAGCATGGACGTGGGTTTCCAAACAAAAAATCAACTTGAGGTCTAATTCTTTTAGTAGGCGTAGATCTCTATCCACTTGTTCTAAAACAGAATCCACTAAGGCCGCAGACTGACTATGGGGATCAGCAATTACGTAAGTGTAAGTGGAGGTTTCTGGGTCAAATAATTGACGAAATAGCATGGTTTTTATCGACTCTACTCTTTAGATCGTGCTACGGAAACAAGCAAAGGTCAATCAGCCACTGGTTAGATCTTTTGATTGCCAGAGAAAATACGGATAAAGTCCGAACCTGAACAAAATCCTGGGATAATTATTTCATACTAAAAGTAATAGAAACCACTGCAGTGATGTCCTTCTCAACGGAAGAGGTGTCATACATTCCCATATCGCTAACATCGGTGGAATTGCGGGAGGTAATTTGAAAAACCCCCGTTTGGGCACTCCGCACTGGTCCCACCTTACTATTGGTGTTACTGGCGATCGCCTCGGCCCGAGCTTTGGCATCCTTGGTTGCTTCCGCCACCATTTCAATCCGGAGGGGAGCTAACTCCGTGTAAAGGTACTGGGGAGGCTCCACGGTCAAGTTAATGCCCTCATTAATAAGTTCTGTGGCTTCCTGGGACAATTTAGCGTAGCGTTCCACATCATCAGCCCCGATCTCAAAGCGCTGGGTGAGGCGATAGGCCATGGTTCTGCCAGTTTCCTGGCCATTTTCGGTAATTTCGGGAATGGCATAGGTTTCCATTGCCCCCATACTAATGGCTTCCTTGGGCACATTTTTCCCTTGTAGGTAAGCCTGAACCCGTTCCGTTTGACTTTGTAAATCCTGGTAAGCGGCCTGGGCTGTGGGTTGCTGACTGGAGACAGACAATCCCCAAGTAATGTAGTCGGAAGTAATGGGGCGTTTAGCTGACCCCGTAACGATCAAAACATCATTGGAGCTTTTCACTTCCAGTAAAGCCTTGGCGGCGATCGCCGTACTGACCACTAAAGACAGGGAAAGTAGGGCTAAACCAGTCAATAATTGCGGAAATTTCGGCGGTAACAGGGCCTTGGTTGTATTCATGGAGAGTGCAGCCAAATTTTCAAAAAGAACTTAGCTGCCATTGCCGAGAAAATAAGCCCCAGGAATACAGCTAGTCCAAGGCTAGCACCCAGGGGAGGAATTTCCTTTGGCTAGGGACAGTAAAAAACTCGGGCCGTCCTTGGGCCAAGCCTATGATTAATAGGATTCTGGCGATCGTCGAGACAGGTATGTAAGCAAGTCCAATTTGGTTAATGGGGCGGTAATCTAGCCGGAAATTTCACCACTATCGTCGGGGGGAAGGTCTTGATTTTCTTCCACGCCTGGCCCCAACCACCGTTCAGTAAATTCAGTTATTCTTCTGCTATAAATTAAATCCAGTATTTCAACATTGAGGGGCTTTTTCAAGGGGCTATTTTCCTCAATCACAAAGCCATAGGGTTCCAAGGAAATACGAATTTCTGTTACTTTTAATTTCGCCTCGGGATGCTGTTGGGTGTAATAGATTAATGCCGGTCGGTCGAACATTACCGCCTGCACCTGCTCTTTTTCTAGCAAGGCCACTGCCCCAACTAAGTTATTGGCCTCCTTGATATCCGCTCGATAAAACCGGGCCCAATCCACTGCGGTGGTGTCCCGCACCACGGCTATGTCTTTATTTTTGATGTCATTGACGCTACTGAATAGGGGAGTGGCATTGGCTTCAGAAAGGGCCGTAGTAAAAGCCGAAGCTAATCCCGCTGTGATGGAGGAAAAACTCAGCAGCGCCACCACCATCCATACCCCTGCCACCAGTTGTCCTAACTTAGTCCGCGGCGATCGATCGCCATAGCCCACCGTTGTTAGGGTAACCAGGGCAAACCACATGCCATTTTGCACTCCTTCTGGGTAATGGGGGGAGAACTGCTCTGGATTTTTGCGATGTTCTGCCAGCCAAATTAAATTTCCCACCAAAAACAACAGTAGGGTAAGCACTCCCGCCGAAGACAGGGCCGCCAGACCAAAAAAGGGAGCCAATCTCTCCCATAGGCCCAACGGTTCCCCAGGGATCAATATTCCGACTCCACTGCTGAAATAGGGTTGGGTAAAGGTGATGCCTTCGATGGCCGCCCGCTCTGGGGTGACGCTAATGGGGCCAATCAAAATATCTAGCTTCCCTTCCGCCACCGCTTTAATGCCCTCGGAGATAGAGTTTTGTCGTAAATACTCCGAATTCCATTTCTGGGACTGGGCAATGGCTCTCCACACATCCAAACTAATGCCAGTTACCTCTCCATCATTTTCTCCGTGAATCACAAATGGTGGATTGCCCACCACCCCCACTTTCAACTTTTGGGAATTGGATGGTCCGGCAACTTGACCCTGCACCGGTTCGTTCCATTGCCCCGTAGTCATGTCAATGGCGATCGTGGCAAAACTAAGGGAAACCACCAGCATTAGGCGACGCAGGATTAACATTAGCCAAACAAAGCCTCGAAGACAAATAACTACGACCCTATACTGCCATAGAGTTTGGGCCTTGCCATGGCGGTGCTGTTTTCGTCCACAAGTTTCCGCCTATGCTTTTTGCTTTTTGAGCCAGCAGAGGAGTTTAAACTTTCTGGGGAATTTTTTCAGTACGCAACAAAAAAGAAGTCCCGAAGAACCCCTTTTCGTTTTTTTCTTTTTTTTTAATACCCCCAAGGGAATTCGAATCCCTGTCGCCTCCGTGAAAGGGAGGTGTCCTAGGCCTCTAGACGATGGGGGCTAGGCGGTCTTGATAACGAGTCGTTATTTCAGACGTTTTTAAATATAGCGATAAAGATTGATCACTGTCAACCCTAGGCAATGATTTTTTTCCACGGTCAACGGGGCTAGGGTTTAAGGAGCAAAAAGTAGGCCGCTCTCTCTGACCAACCCATTGCTAGCGAATGGGGTCGTGGACTGTCACCAGTTTAGTGCCATCGGGAAAAGTTGCTTCCACCTGCACCTCTGGCAACATTTCCGGCACCCCCTCCATGACTTCGTCCCGGCTCAATAGGGTGGCGCCATAGTTCATCAACTCCGCCACAGTGCGACCGTCCCTTGCCCCTTCGAGAATGGCGGCGGAAATATAGGCCACTGCCTCGGGGTAGTTGAGTTTCAGCCCCCGGGCTTTACGGCGTTCTGCTACTAGGCTAGCGGTAAAAATCAGTAGTTTATCTTTTTCTTGGGGGCTTAACTGCATGGGATAAGAAAAACAAAAAGAGCTTGACTGGGAAAAGCAAAGAGTTGGGGAATACCCTGACCGTCAGTATAGCGATTAGTCCGACCAAATTAATGGTTGGGGGGAGGGGAGCTTTTTGGGCTAGTCTGAGACTATACATTCTCTCAACGGGACCGATGACGACAACGGAGCTACTCTGGCCAGCTTTGATCACTGCTTTGGCGGCGGCGCTCTATCTAGTATTGGTGATTAATGTGGGAAGGGCCCGGGCCAAGTATGGGGTAATGCCACCGGCCACCACAGGGGACGAAAATTTTGAACGGGTGCTGAGGGTGCAATACAACACCCTGGAGCAGTTGGCATTTTTCCTGCCGGGGTTATGGCTATTTGCTCTTTACCGAGATCCAACCATTGCCGCTATTTTGGGAGCTGTCTGGTTGCTGGGGCGCATTCTCTACGCCTGGGGCTATTACCAAGCAGCGGAGAAAAGGATGGTAGGTTTTGCCTTGGGTTCCCTCAGTTCTATGGTCTTGGTGGTGGGGGCATTGCTGTCCATTCTTTGGCAGTTATGGCTCCTGGCTTCTCCTTAATACCTTTAAGTGCATAGTGCCATTTCCCCCGGTCTAACCGGGAAACTACTGGGGCGATCGCCTTTGTTCGCTACACTGATAGTTTGAACCCTTCATAAAGTGAGTCCTTAGCCCGCCATGGTTAGGGGCTTTTTTTCCACCGCATCGAGTCAAATCAGTAGCTACTATCTATTGATCAAAATTTTTCAAAATTTTACTAAAAGCCTACAGCACCTGGGCTCTCAACCAGGCCACGGGCAAATATAGTAACTTCTTGGGGGTGGGCACATAGGCCCGGCGATCGAACACGTTGTAATTGTTCGCTTCAATCACATTCAAAATGCCCTTGTATAGCATTAGTGCAGTCCACACTGGCCAACGGGCATCCCGATTTAAGGCTCGAATACCCCGTTCTGCATCTTCAAAGTAGGCCCGGGCCCGTTCGATTTCAAACTTCATTAAGCGACGCCAACGGTCATCGTTGACCCCATCGAGCAAGTCCTGTTCGCTATAGTCGAACCGCTCCAAATCTTCCAGGGGTAAGTAAATTCTGCCCCGTTCCACGTCTTCCCCCACGTCCCGCAAAATATTGGTCAGTTGGTTAGCCACCCCCAAGGCGATCGCCTCTTCCTGGGGAATGTAGACTGCATCGGGTTGCCAAGGAGCTTGGCCATTGCCAGTGTCTACCCCCAATACGGCACTAGACATTAAACCGACAGTGCCCGCCACCCGATAACAATATAGGTCTAATTCTTCAAAGGTTTGGTAACGGGAACGGTAAAGGTCCATCCTTTGCCCGGCGATCATGTCCCGAAAGGGCTGAATGTCGAGGGGAAAAGTTTCTAGGGTATCCACCAGGGCCACATCGGCATCGTCCTGGGGGTGCCCAGCAAAAATGGCTTCTAGGCGTCTTTCCCAATGGTCCAACGTTTCCGGGGTGGTGGTGGCCGCCTGGGGTCCATCCACTAGCTCATCAGTCCTACGGCACCAAAGATAAATTGCCCAAATAGCCCTCCTTTTGGCAGGGGGCATCAGCAAAGTTCCCAGATAAAAAGTTTTTGCGTACTGGGCCGTTACTTGACGACAAATTTCGTAAGCTTCCTCAACAGAAGCACAGGGCTTTGCAGATGGAGACGGTTTGGGCAGTTGTAACATTAAGGACGGACGGGGTTCGGAAGTCAGCCACCAGGATTGGGGTTTGGTAACTGCACGCTGGGGGGAAATTTGACCGTTAGCCATTTAGCATTGTCGCATTAGGGTTGCCATTTGTCAGGAAGATTACCAGGGAGTCCAGGCGGCTTAACCCACGGTGACTATTTCCCGGGTGGGGGGAACGGTTTGGGGGGTGAAATCAGCGGCGATCGCCTGGGCACATTGTTTGCCGGAAAGCACGGCCCCTTCCATACTGCCCAAGTATTTTTGCATGGTGAAGTCCCCTGCTAAGTAAAAGTTTGGCACCGATGTCCGTTGATCGGGGCGACAGGCCTGCCGTCCTGGAGTCGCTTTGTAGACAGAGCGGGGGGTTTTGACCACGTGGGATTTCAGCAGTTGGGCCGGATTATCGCCGCCAAAGTGTTGGGGAAAGAGTTGTTTAATCTCCGCCATGGTGGCCGCCACAATCTCTTCGTCGGATTTGTTGATCCAATCGTGGGCTGGGGCCAGCACCAACTCCAACATGGATTTGTCTGGATCACTATATTCCCGGCAGGTATTACTCATGTCGGCGTAAACACTCAGCAACGGCGATCGGGAAAAGAGGAGATGGTCAATGTCCGTTAATTTGCGGTCGAACCAGAGGTGGAGGTTAATGACTGGCACTCCTTCCAGTCCTTGGATTTGCTTGAATTCAGGATAGTCTCGCCAGGGGGCCGGCACCATGGTTTTGAGGGGGTCCACTGGCATGGCAGAAACGTACAGGTCAGCGGTGACTACCCGATCTTCTGCTCCGTCTAAGCCCCGGATTAGGTAGCCTTTAACAGTACCGTCTTCGTTGAGCAAAATTTCCTTAAGGGGAGCATTGAGATGTACTTCTCCCCCCCGTTCCGTGATGTAATCCACCAACGGCTGGCAAAGGCGTTCCGGCGGCGCTCCATCCAGGAATGCCATCTTAGAACCATTTTTTTCCTGTAAAAAGCGATTGAGGGCGGTGAGTAAAATGGTGGCGGAAATTTCATCGGGGTCAATGAAGTTGAGCGCCTTACTCATGGCAATAAAAACTTCTTTTTCGATGCGGGGGGGAATGTTTTGTTTGGCCATCCACTCGGACCAGGTATATTTATCCATTTCTTCCACATAGCTCTGGCCCTGGACAATGGCGGGTAAAAGCCCCAAACCAAAGCGAATTTTCTCCGGCCAGGTGAGCATATCGTTATTGCGGAGAATAGCCACCAAACCATTGATGGGAGCCGGAATATCAGGAAAATCAAAACGGGAATAGGTGCCTGGTTTCTCCGGTTGGTTGAAGATCATGCTGTGTTCTTTCCATTGCAGACGATCTTCGATGTCCAATTCCTTAAACAACTGCAACATGTTGGGATAGGCCCCAAAGAAAATATGCAGGCCGGTTTCATACCAATCTCCGTCCTCATCTTTCCACGCGGCGATCTTCCCGCCTAATACATCCCTACGTTCCAAGACGACGGGGGTAAAGCCCTCATCGGCTAAGTATTTGGCACAGGCTAGGCCGGCTAATCCGGCTCCGGCGATCACAACGCGCATAGGTTACTGTCTCGCTAAGGCATTTGGGGTTTACGGGTTGATTGTTATTATACTTTACGTTTCGTAATATTTCGGGGGATTTTACCAAGATAGCCAATTTGTATTAAATGCTACCAGGGCGATCGCCAAGGGAGAAAACTTCCTCTGGCCACGGGATGGGAGGATTCTATCGGCCCAGGGTCCCCCCCCTCAAATGGCGACGGTAACTTTTGCCCTGTCCCCCGGATCCTCAGCGATGCCAGCTAAACTGCGTCCATGTAATGATCTGGAAAAAATAGTCAACCGCACCGGCAAGGGATCAGGAATAGTCTTCCTCGCTTTCGGCTTTCTCCATCGCTTCTTTTTCCTTCTTCCTTTCTGCCAGTACACAAGCCTGCCCCGCCCCCAATACAAAGCCGGCGATCGCCCCGAACCAAATTAAGCGCCGGCCATACAACGTGCGATAGGGCTGACTCATGTTGACCTGTACTTGGCTAGGCCGTTGACGCAGAGCTATTTGCCCCATGCCCCAACCAAACACAGTGCCGAGTAGGGCAGTCATAACCCCGCTCAAGACAACAACACGGTAATTCATAGGACTAAGGCCTCCTGGTCTGACAATGGAACAATACACAGTTCATGCTTAGCTCAGCCGGCGGGATCCAGGGGCGTAAATAGCCCGTAAATAAACGCTTAGAGGGACTTACCAGCACTTAAAGCAAGGCCATGGTTGTCGATAGTATATTAAAGGGAAGGGAAAAAATTTTTCTCCCCTGTGATTATCCTAGTCAAAAATCCACTTTTTATGAGTAATACCAGCAATTTTCGTCAGATCATGGCGGAGGCAAAAGGCCAAAGTCTGATCGGGCCAAACGTGATCAAAAATGCCCTCCCCTATCTTGGCGGAGGCTTGGTACTGACAGCGGCGGGAACCTTTGGCGGTCTCAGCGTCATGCAGGGTAACCCTGGTCTATTTATGACCACCTTTTGGGCTGCTTTAATCGGTAACTTCATTCTCTTTTTTGTGGCCATGCGGGTGGCCCAAAGTGGTAACAACGCCACCGCCCTGCCCCTGTTAACTTTGTACAGTTTGCTTTCGGGCTATACCCTGAGCGGCATTATTTACCTGGCGCTCCAGACTAGTGGAGTAGGTATACAAGGCATTGGTATTGCTGCCTTGGGCTGTGGAGTAACCTTTGTGGTGGCCCGTAGTGTTGGCTCTAATTTATCGGAAGAAGATGGCATTGCCCTGAGCAAAACCGTAAGTCTGGCCTTGATTGGCCTGGTGGTGGTGATGCTCCTCCAAGTGGTGCTTGGGTTTTTCGGCATAATTACCCCCACATTTCTGGAAGTAGCGATTTCCGCCTTCGGTGTCTTGCTGTTTGCTGGAGTATCGGTGGTGGACTTTTTCGTGCTACCCCGCACCTACCGGGATGATCAATATCTGGCCGCATCCCTGTCCATGTATTTGACCTATATCAACCTTTTTATCTTCATTCTGCGCCTACTGATTGCCCTCAACGGTCGAGACTAGTTTTGATCTGGCGATCGCCTGATTGCTATCGTTGATGCTGACTAAAACATCAGTCTAAAAAACCCAAAATAAAGCTAATCCCCCAGTTGCATTAAACTAGGGGATTTTTTTCTGGGGGATCGGGAAAATGGAATGAAATGGGGGCTTGAATCCCTGGCCATGGGAAGCTTGATTAATAGTCAAAACTTAGCCCCTGGTGGGGAGTTCTCAGCCTTCGATGGTTAATTTTCTCGGCTTATAGGAGCGTTCTATCTTATATTCGATGCCCTGGGCTCCCTCCATCTCCAAATCCTGGAGATAACCCTGGTGATGGGCGATCGCCTCTTCCTGGGAAGCAAAGGGTCCAAAATAATAGATACAGCGGGGGGACTGGGTGGAAACACGAATCCACCATTTACGGTTGGCAAAAAAAGCTAGACTGACAACGGAGAAAAAAACGAGGAACAGCAGAACGCCAAACATAAACAACTCGCTCGATGGAAAGTAATAGATGATATGGGAATGATTTAAGGCAAGATGACTTGGGAGGGCCTGGGCGCAAAAAGGCAGGGCATGATAATCCGACCAACTCTCCCCAGAGTATAGTATTGGTCAAAGCACAATGGAGACTATTCATTTCATCCCAGCCTATGTCCAAGTCGAAGTCCTCCGGGCACCGTTTTTCTTTGTTGATGTTACTGCGGTTACGCCGTGGCTTTACAGCTAACCTGGACTTGACCGATGAACATAAGGTGCAAATCTACACCCAGCTTTCTGAATCCGTCAGCCTTAGGGACATCAGCTACTGGATTGAGGTTTTGTTTGCAGCGGGCATTGCCACCCTGGCTTTGGTGCTCAACAGTCCAGCGGTAATCATTGGGGCGATGTTGATTTCCCCCCTAATGGGACCAATTTTAGCCAATGGCATGGGTTTGGCGGCGGGGGATGTGGTGCTCTGGTTGCGGGCCGCTTTTAACTTACTGCTAAGCTGTAGCTTGGCCATTATTTTTGCGGCTATTTTAGTAGTAATTGTTCCATTTAAGGAAATTACTCCAGAAATTTTAGCTAGAACTAATCCCACCTTGTTGGATTTAATTGTGGCTCTGTTTTCCGGCGCCGTGGGATCGGTGGCCACCTGCAAACAAGCTAAAGGGGTAGCAGCCTCCTTGCCTGGGGTGGCGATCGCCGTGGCCTTAATGCCGCCATTGTGCGTAGTGGGTTACGGCATTGGCATCTATTTCAGTCTTAATTCTTCCCAGGGATTAACGGTGGCCAAGGGCGGAGGACTGCTGTTCATCACCAACCTCGTAGCCATTGTTTTCACGGCCATGATTGTCTTCTTTTTCGTCCACTTTGATGTGCGGGCAGTGCGGGAAGCCATTGGGGAGTGGAAACAGGAAAATCCCGAGAGCCAAGTGGTTAGTTCCTGGTTGAGAAAATTCCCTGCCTACACCACCTTCCAGCGGGTCGGAGGATTACCCAGTCGCTTTTTACTTATCCTGGTCACCCTGGGCATGATTTCCTTTCCCCTGACTAAATCCCTGGAGCAGGTGCGTCGTCAAGTGACCCAGCAACGGGAAGAAAACCAGCTAAACTCCACCATCAAACAGGTGTGGCAGGATAACTTCGGCGACACTGGCAATGAAGGGGAGTTTCATTCCTACATTGACCAGGTCAAAGCGAAGCAAGACGATAAGCAAATCACTGTGCAACTCCAAGTGGTGACCGATAAGCTTTACAGCCAAGACGATGAAAAACGTTTTATTGATCAGTTGGCCGCCGCCCTCGACCGTAGTCCCAGCAATATCAGTTTGCGCTTTGTGCAAATTCCCACTAGCCAAGCGGTCAATACGGAACCCATTGCGGTGGTTTCAGAGTTAAGTTATCTACCGGATTTACAGGGGGAATTAATGGCGGAAATAGGCCGTTCCCTGGCCCTAGTCACCCTACCCGACACGCTGCAGTTGGTGGATTACCAAGTGGTACTACGCAGTGATAGTTCCCCCCTTAAGTTGGTGGTGGTCTATCTTGGCGATCGGGATTTACAGGAAGATGCCCAAGCAATCCTCTCTGGCCAAATTCGGCGTTCTTTACAGGTTAATGATGCCGTTGTGGAGTACCAACGCCTGGCCACGGATCAAGGCGTTATCCCCCTCACCATTGTTGACGAAACCGTGGCGATCGACAGCGCTCCCCTTAACCTTTCTAGCCAAGCTCAAGCAACCCTTAACACTGTGGGGCAAATTCTCCAGGCCTACCCAGTTCTGCATTTGCGCCTCACCATCCAGCGCCCCCCGGACAGTAATCCAGCCAGTCTTTTTTCCCAAACCGAACAAATCAGAACCTATCTGAGTGATAACTGGCAAATTGCCGATAGCCGAGTGCAGGAAACCACCAACGTGGACGAACCAACCCAGGTGTCCTTCAGTCTTTTTCTAGGAGATGATATAACGGACGGTAAGGGCAATCCCTAATCAATAGTTGAAAATTTAGATAAATTGCACCATGGCTACACCCCAACGTTTAACTGACCCAGAAATCCAAACTGCCCTGGGGGAACTCAGCGGTTGGAGCTTGCAGGGCAATAAACTCCATCGTCAATTTAAGTTTGGCAATTTTAATCAAGCCTTTGGTTTTATGACCCGACTGGCGTTGGTGGCAGAAACCCTAAACCATCATCCAGAATGGTCTAATGTTTACAATCGAGTCACCATCGACTTGACGACCCATGATGCCGGGGGCATTACGGAATTGGATGTGAAATTTGCCACCAAGGCCAATAGCTTTGCTGATTAGTTTTGGCCGAATTTGATCAATAAAAACCCCCTCAATTATCAATTTAAAACTAATCAAGGGGGGGATGTTACTTTATTTTTCCAACAAGGTTTTCAGCAAAGTCTATACAGACTAGTGGGAATCCGACTTATTTGATCTCGCCACAATCGCTGATGGCGATCGCCTGTTTAGTTTGACCGCTTTGGGAACCATTGGCTTCTAGTTGCTCGAGGATTTCTAAACCTTCCACTACTTCCCCAAACACGACGTGTTTGCCATCGAGCCAAGGGCAGGGTACAAAAGTTAGAAAGAACTGCGAGCCATTGGTGTTGGGCCCCGCATTGGCCATGGACAGTAGACCAGGGCGGTCATGCTTTAACTGGAAATTTTCATCGGCGAACTTTTCGCCGTAAATAGATTCCCCGCCGGTGCCATTACCCCGGGTAAAATCTCCCCCCTGGGCCATGAAATCGGTGATTACCCGATGGAAGTGGGAACCTTTAAAATGTAGGGGTTTACCAGCTTTACCCACACCTTTTTCCCCAGTGCAGAGGGCCCGGAAATTTTCAGCGGTCTTGGGGGTAACTTCGTCAAACAATTCCATCACAATGCGACCTGCGGCATCGTTACCGATGGTGATATCAAAAAAAACTTTGCTCATCGTACAAATTTCATTGGGCAATCCATTTTAACAGATTCTTGAATGCCCATAGTTTGGCCAAGGAAGCTAGGCAAAAAGGGGAACTGTCAAGGCAAACAGCAATCCCGCTAGCACTAACCATTGGAGCCACTGCAAACTTTTTGCAGACAACTGCCAGCGAAAATCCCTGAGCCATTGCTGGGGATTATCCTTGGCCCTGCGCCCCCAACTCACCATCGATCGCCAGAGGGGAAAGCCTCCCACCTTGGCACTGAATAGTAAGTGGAATCCTAAACAAAGAACCACCACCAGCCAGGCCAGCAGATGGAACAGGTAGGGTAAATGGTTGAGTTGTTTTTGGGGTAACCAACTTTCCTGCATCATCCGACCAGTCACCACCGCCATGGTCAAGGCCACCAGCATGAGGGTATTGGCCAATCTCTGCAATGCGAGCCAAAAGCCCGGAGTGCCCGGTTTCCGTAACTGTTCCCAACTTTGGTCAGACCATAAACGGCGATCGCCGAGGTGAAAGCAGTAGATGGCAAAGGGAAACATAAACAAAAATAGTGCCAAAGCCCCAGTGCCATGGAGATCCTGGGTATAGTAAGGTTTGGGCAACGGCAAGGATCCCCAACGACCGTCATAGGTGTTGTAGACCCAAAAGCCACTGGCGATCGCCAAAAGGGTCAATAGGGCCATGGCCCCATGGAGGAGCCGCAACAGTAGGGGCTGATAGGGTCGAGTTGGGGACATAGGGAAAATTTGGTGAGGAAATTTTATAGCCAACTCAGCTAACTAGGCTATCTCAGAGCCCTCCTGGGTCGGGATGGCATTGCCTTCAGCCTTACGGTCTAATTTCAGCACCAACACCGAGAGGGGCGGCAAGCATAAATCAAGGGAATAGGGTTGTTCATGGAAAGACCATTCCTCCGTCCATTTTCCGCCTAAATTGCCCATGTTACTGCCGCCATACTGCCGGGCATCACTGTTAAACAACTCCGTGTAAAAACCAGCTTCAGGCACTCCCACTCGGTAATGGCTATGGGGTTGGGGAGTGAAATTACAAATAGTCACCACAAATTCAGCGCTATCCTTAGCCCGACGGATGAAGGAAACTACACTGTGGCGATTATCACTGCAATCAATCCATTGGAAGCCCGCTTCTTCAAAATCATTGCTGTATAAAGCTGGCTCATTTTTATACAAATGGTTCAACTCAGTGAAGAATTGTTTTAGTTGTTGATGGGGCGGGTAATTGAGCAGATGCCATTCCAGATCACCCCACACATTCCACTCACTCCACTGGCCAAATTCCATGCTCATAAACATGGTTTTCTTGCCGGGATGGGTAAACATATAGGTGAATAGAGCCCTCACGTTGGCATACTTTTGCCATTCATCCCCAGGCATTTTGCCCAACATATTGCTCTTACCGTGCACCACCTCATCGTGGGAGAGGGCCAGCATATAATTCTCGCTGTGGTTGTACCACATACTAAAAGTAATACTGTTTTGGTGGAACTGGCGGAACCAGGGGTCCATGCTGAAGTAGTCGAGCATATCGTGCATCCAGCCCATATTCCATTTCAGGTTAAAACCTAAACCGCCAACGTAGGTGGGCCAAGACACCATGGGCCAGGACGTGGATTCCTCGGCAATGGATAAAATACCGGGGAAGTAGCTGTAAACCACGCTGTTCACCTGGCGCAGAAAGTCCGCCGCTTCCAAGTTTTCCCGGCCGCCATACTCATTGGCTACCCATTCCCCTTCTTCCCGGCAATAGTCCAGATAAAGCATGGAAGCCACCGCATCCACCCGCATTCCATCAATGTGGTACTTATCAAACCAGAACAGGGCATTGGCTACTAGGAAGTTCCGCACTTCGTTCCGGCCATAGTTGAAAATTAGGGTGCCCCACTCCTTGTGTTCCCCTTTGCGGGGATCGCCATGTTCATACAAATGGGTGCCGTCGAAAAAGGCTAGGCCATGGCCATCTTTGGGGAAATGCCCCGGTACCCAGTCAATAATGACGCCAATGCCGTTGAGGTGACATTGATCGACAAAGTACATGAAATCTTCGGGACTGCCAAAGCGGGAGGTGGGGGCGTAATAGCCCGTTACCTGATAACCCCAGGAGCCGTCAAAGGGATGTTCGGCGATCGGCAATAGTTCAATGTGGGTGTAGCCCAATTCCTTTACATAGGGAATTAATTTATCTACCAGTTCGTAATAGGTCAAAAACCTGGCTCCGGTATTCCACTCGGATACTTCTACGGGCACCCCTTCCCCATGCAAAGTTCTCACCGGTTCGTCGTAGGCAGTGTGGAGCCAGGAGCCCAAATGAAGTTCGTAAACAGAAACTGGTTTATTGAGGGGATCACTGGTGCGTCTAGCTTCTAGCCAATCTTCGTCATGCCATTGGTAACGGTCCAGGTCAGCCACAATGGAAGCGGTTTTTGGGCGTACTTCCTGGTAAAAGCCATAGGGGTCGGTTTTTTCGTAGATGTGCCCTTCCCAGTTTTTAATTTCATATTTATAGGAGGTGCCCACCCCCAACTCGGGGATAAATAATTCCCACACCATGTTGTTGCGTTTCCGCATTTGGTGCAGTCTACCGTCCCAATTATTAAAGTCCCCCAAAATGGAGACATTACGGGCGTTGGGGGCCCAAACGGCAAAATAAACCCCTTTAACGCCATCCACCGTCATCAGGTGAGCGCCTAGTTTTTCGTAAATGCGGTGGTGATTGCCTTCCCCAAATACGTGCAGGTCAAAATCAGTCAGTTTGGGAGTTTTAAAACCGTAGGGGTCGTAAATTACCCTTTCGTGGCCATCCTCGGTAATGCGTAGCTGATAATTTTTCGGTTCTTCCAAGTCCAACACACATTCAAAAAAGTTGGGATGGTGGGCCGTGGTCATGGTCACTTCCCGGCGATCGGTGGGCAGCAACACTGTCACCGCTTCAGCAGTGGGTAAATAGGCACGAATGACCCATTGATTGACCTTGCCATGGTCCCCCAGGGGATGGCAGCCCAACACTTCAAAGGGATCGTGGTGAAGATTATGGACAATCTGATGGACTTGGTCAGCGTTGATGGTGTAGGTCATTCGGCTATGGTGATTTTTAAACGTTGGCGGTACTGCAATGGGTTTGCCCAGCCCAAGCGAGGGGAAGATATCCTCCTACTCCTGGCTATGACTGCAGAGAAAGAATTTTGATTCGGGAATAAACCTATTTTATACACTTTTTTGCAGTTTTCCCTGGGGCAATCATATTTAAAAGCACTGGGGCAGCAAATGCTTTGCTTATCCCAATTTAGCCAACCGCAGCTTGGGGCACATCCAGGGGAATGGTCAGGGGCACTCCCACTTGGGGCTCCAACAAGGTAGCTTGGATGCCTTTGCTGCCTAGGGATTGGCGGAACTGGTCTAAATCACCATCTAACCGTAAAACCTTAGTGAGCAGGCCGCCATAGCTCAATTCCGCAGCTCCGGAGGTGGGCACGATCGCCTGGGGATGAACGGTGCGACAGAGTTCTAGGGTCGTTTTTTGGCCGTTGAGCACGGGGATAAAACCGAGAATATTAATGCCAATGACGGGGGTCAAAACCACATCAATGGGACCAAGATCCTGCAACTGGGAGGAGTGGAAACCGTGGGGTTCGTAGTAAAGCTTAGTGCCGGTTTGTAGATCCGTTAACACATAGGCGTTTTCCACCAAGGTAGGGCCAATGGGAGAACCGGGCAGGGCAAGAATTTCCACCCGGTCGTTAAGGACAAATTTTTGTTGATGGGGCAGAGGATGAACCTGTTCATAGCCCAAATCGGTGGCGACTTCGGCGGCCTTGGGGGAACCCAGCACAGGCCAGCTTTTATTTAATTCTTTTAATGTCGGGGGATGGGCATGGTCTTCTAAACCCTGGGAAAGCAAAATCAGATCAATATTGGTGGGAATTTCCGGGGGCTGGGAGCGAAACCCCCGAAACAACCAGGGTGTATCGCCAAAGGTTAGGTCCCCCACCAACCAAGGATCGAGCAAAATCCTTTGCCCTCCCATTTCAATTAACCAAGAGTTGCTGTCGTACCAGGTGAGTTCCATGACCAATTTTTTCCCTGCAGATCGTCCCCTCCATTGTAAACGATTGTAAAGAGGGGCCAGGTTTCAGGACAAAAGAACGGATGAATTGCTTGACGGACAAGGTAGGGGGTTGGCGATCGCCGTTGGGGGCCAAGCCTGAAAACGCCAATGGAAAAAGGGCGGTAAAAAGGGGGAGAATTGCCAATTCATTGACCAAGCGGTGGAGGGCATATCCCTAGCCAGACAATGGAAAGCTAACCGCTCCCACAGTAGGGGTTCCGCCACCAACCGACTGCCCCAATGAGTAATTTGGGCCCATTGCCGCTGGGGACAGTTGACCAAGCAGAGACTGTTGCCCACATAGTTATCGCTGGAAGCCATTAACAACAGACTTTCCCCCATTTCAAAACAATTAAATTGTCCTGGTTGCCAGGCTAACAGAGGGGTTTTATCGGTGGCGGTTAGATATTCCGTTACCCCCACCCCTTGGACATCAAAGCTAGGAATGGGATTGGCGAATTCAGGCCCTGGTTTGACTGTGCCTTGGAATGTGCCCTGCAGTTGGCTCCCGTCACTGAAGGTGTAGATCCATTGCCAGGGTTGGGGGGATGGGGTGTTTACCCGTTGGTGGACTAGGTTCACATTGACGGCGATCGCCAAGGGGGAAATGGAGAAACCTGCTTGATAATGTGCCCTGCCCATGATCCTCCCCTTCCCCTACACCTAGGGATTATTACTCAGTGCTGTTATCTCCAGCTTATCGGTATTGCGCTTCTCTTGGTTGCCATACAATGAAAAACTGATCTTGGATATTTATATCAGTTAAAAAAGTCGACTCCATGACCGATCTGACCCTGGCCGCCCTTAAGACTGCTCCCCTGGAACAAGTACGTCAATATTTACTTCGTCTGTTGGCCATCCATGCCTATAAGGAAGGAGATTTTATTCTCTCCTCCGGTCAACCCAGCACCTATTACATCAACGGTAAATTAGTTACCCTACGGGCGGAAGGAGCCCTGGCGATCGGGCGATTACTGTTGGCAGAGTTACCGGCGGGCATCGAAGCAGTGGCGGGGTTAACCCTGGGGGCCGATCCCATTGTCAGCGCTGTTAGTACCGTGTCTGCCTACGAAGAAAAACCCGTAGCGGCATTAATCATTCGCAAAGAAGCTAAGGGCCATGGCACCAAAGCCTACATTGAAGGGCCAGAGTTAGCTCAGGGAACTAAGGTGGTGGTGCTGGAAGATGTGGTCACCACTGGCAAATCCGCCATGTTGGCAGTGGAAAGGTTACGGGATGCGGGTTACCAAGTGGACACAGTCATTGCCCTCGTCGATCGCCAACAGGGAGGAAGGGAATTTTACCAAAGCCAGGGCCTAGGCTTCCAAGCCTTATTCACCATCCCTGATATCCAAGGGGTTTATTGCCAAAGCTAGACCGGAGGCGAGAGCAGTTAACATTCCGGCTCAATCTTTCAAACTGAAACCCACTACTGGCCCCCGTACCAGCGCATTAACACCCTGGCTAATCGTTGGGGGTCGTGGCGCACCTGATGGCTGGTTTCGTCTTCCTGCATTACATTGGCCAGCACAATGCGGCAACCCTTTTGGATCACCGCTTCCCGGTCGAGGTAAACGGGGTGGGAATCTTCGGCGGCGTATTTTTCCAACACGGGGGCAGAAGGGGGATTTCTTTGCACCAGCACGGCATCGTAGAGCCTTTCCGCACAGACCTGATCGATCGCCGTTAAATGGTCCGAGACCGTGTAATTATCCGTTTCCCCCGGTTGGGTCATCACATTACAAATGTATATGCGGGGCACCTGGGCCTTGGCGATCGCCGCTTGAATTTCGGGAATGAGTAAATTGGGCAAAATGCTGGTGTATAAACTGCCTGGGCCAATGATGATGTAGTCGGCCGCTTTAATGGCCTTGAGCGCTGCTGGTAGGGCCTTGGGGGATGCCGGTACACAACCAATACGCCGAATTTTGCCCTGGGCTTCAGGAATATTTGATTCCCCTTCCACATAGCGCCCGTCTTCCATCTCCGCCCATAATCTGACATCATCCAGGGTGGCTGGTAACACCTTCCCCCGCACCGCTAACACCTTCGAGCAGGCGATCGCCGCCATTTCCAAATCCCCGGTAATTTCCGCCATGGCAGTGAGAAACAAATTACCAAAGCTGTGCCCCGACAGCCCATCCCCCGCTTTAAAACGGTATTGAAACAACTCCGTTAATAACTTTTCTTCGTCCGCCAGAGCCCCAATACAATTGCGGATATCCCCCGGGGGTAACATGCCCATTTCCCGCCGTAAACGTCCTGAGGAACCACCGTCATCCGCGACGGTAACAATGGCCGTGATATTGGCGCTGTAGTGCTTCAGACCCCGCAAAAGGGTGGATAGACCAGTACCGCCCCCCACCACCGCAATTTTGGCCCCTTTGTTGAGACGACGGTGGGCCAAGAGTACATCCACCAATTCCTGGTCATTGTCCGGTTGTAAGACCTCGGAAATGGAACCAACGGTGCGACTTTGGCCCCAAAACACAAAAAAAAGCCCCAGGGCCAAAATCAGGGGACCGGAAACGTAGTTGGGCAGAAGATTGGTTAAAAATCCGAGGGTACTGGAAACAAATTCCGTAATGCGAAAAATCGGCGTTAACTTGATCCAGATGGCTAAGCCCAAAAATATCAAAGTCAGACCCACGGCACTGATTACCATCCAACGTTTGACAAATAGCCCCGGAGCCATCCATTTGAACCAACGATTCACCCTGGGGGGAGTGCGCTGGGAAACCCGATCGCCCAACTTCCGTTGTTCGGTCTTGAACTTGCGCATGGCAGACTTAGCGGACTTAAAGCGGCTATGGCTCATGGAACAGGGATGAAGGCAACGGCTGGGCAAAAAAATTGGCCATGGGGCAAAAAAGTAAATTACTCCTTACGCACTACGGGGAAACTGGTCGCTACCGATTTTACCCCCTCAAAGCATGCCAACGTCTAGATAGACAAGATACAATCAGAATCTATCTGTGTCTTTTTCACCCTTGAAAAGGTGCGTTTATTATGAGTAGTCCGGCTGATCGTATTTTGATTTTCGACACCACGCTTCGGGATGGGGAACAGTCCCCCGGAGCTACCCTGACCGTGGAAGAAAAACTATCGATCGCCAGGGCCCTATCCCGTCTGGGAGTGGACATCATTGAAGCTGGTTTTCCCTTTGCTAGTCCGGGGGATTTTGAGGCGGTGCAGAAAATCGCCCAAACGGTGGGCACAGAAAACGGCCCAGTAATTTGCGGTTTAGCCCGGGCCACAAGGAAAGATATTAAAGCGGCGGCGGAAGCCTTGAAACCGGCGGCCAAGCATCGCATCCATACTTTTTTGGCCACTTCTGACATTCACCTGGAGCATAAGTTAAAGAAAACCAGGGCCGAAGTGTTGGCGATCGTGCCGGAAATGGTGAGTTATGCCAAATCCTTGGTGGATGACATTGAATTTTCCCCCGAGGATGCCGGGCGCAGTGACCCAGAATTTTTATACCAAGTGTTGGAAGTGGCGATCGCCGCCGGGGCCACCACCATTAACATCCCCGACACGGTGGGCTACACTACCCCCGCCGAATATGGCGCTTTGATCAAAGGCATTGCCGATAACGTGCCCAACATTGACCAAGCAATTATTTCCGTCCATGGCCACAATGACCTGGGCTTAGCGGTGGCCAACTTCCTGGAAGCGGTAAAAAACGGAGCCCGCCAACTGGAATGCACCATCAACGGCATCGGTGAACGGGCCGGCAATGCGGCCTTGGAAGAATTGGTCATGGCCTTGCATGTGCGGCGCAGTTACTTCAATCCCTTTTTGGGGCGGCCAGCGGATTCCACCGAGCCCCTCACCAACATTGACACCAAACATATCTACGCCACTTCCCGTTTAGTGTCGGAATTAACCGGCATGATGGTGCAACCCAACAAGGCCATTGTCGGAGCCAACGCCTTTGCCCATGAGTCTGGCATTCACCAGGATGGGGTGCTGAAAAATAAGCTCACCTACGAAATCATGGATGCGGAATCCATCGGTTTAACCAATAACCAGATCGTCTTAGGGAAGCTATCCGGTCGGAACGCCTTTGGCACCCGCTTAAAGGAATTGGGTTTTGACCTCAGTGAAACGGAATTAAATAATGCCTTTATTCGTTTCAAGGAAGTGGCGGATAAACGCAAGGAAATCACCGATTGGGATTTGGAGGCCATTGTTAACGACGAAATTCGTCAGCCCCCCGAACTATTCCGCTTAGAACGGGTGCAGGTTTCCTGTGGCGAGCCTGCCGTTCCCACGGCTACCCTGACCCTCCGTACCCCCATCGGCGGGGAAGAAACCACCGTGGCGATCGGGACAGGCCCCGTGGACGCAGTTTACAAAGCCATTAACCAGATTGTGCAACTGCCCAATGAATTACTGGAATATTCCGTCACCTCCGTCACGGAAGGTATTGATGCGTTGGGCAAAGTTAGTGTGCGCCTACGCCATCAAGGGGTAATTTACACCGGCTATGCGGCCAACACTGACATCATTGTCGCCTCCGCCCGGGCCTATCTGGGGGCATTGAACCGTCTCTATGCAGCGCTGGAAAACCAAAAATCCCAGGGCCATCCCCCGGTGGTGGCCTCTCTGTAACAAACATCACAATTTGTTGCTAAACTTCTCCTGCAACCCATGGGTGATGGGGGAAAGACCTATAATTTGGCCATGATCCCCGGGGATATGGTGACTCCGGGGAGGTGTTTTTTTAGCTGAAATACGTTGGATGAACATTTGGTCTCGTTTCAAGCTCCCCACTTTGCCATGGTGGGTTGCCAAATCAAGGGGCTTACCGCAGTTCTTTGCCTCGACTCGTCTGGGGATAGAGGTTGGGCAGGATGATAAATCGATGGGCAATGATTTGGAGCGTCAACAACAAAGGGAAATTCACCAGCTCAAACAACAGTTGAAGGCGGCAGAAACGACCACAGCAAAATTAGCCCAGGAGTTGGCCCGGCATCACCAACGGGGTTTACCTTCCCCACAAAATAATACGTCAAGTCTGCAGACAGCCCTCGCGCGTCTGGGGCAATGGGGTTTGCTTAGCCATGATTTATACAGATTTTTTGATCAAGCCACCGAGTTAATTAGTGCCACTTTGGGGGTGGATTATTGTGGCATTTGGGAACTTTTACCCAACCGTTCTGCCCTACTGCTCTGTGCTGGGGAGGGCTGGCAACAATCCCTAATCGGGAACTACACCATTGATGCCACTGACCGTTCCTACGCCGGTTATACCATCCGCTATAACGGCGATCGCCGGGTGGAAGACTACGAGCCAGTGATTGCCCTGGATCTGAGGTTGAGTACCAAATTTCGGGCCTCCCCTTTATTGCATAACCTAGGCATTATCAGCGGGGTCAATGTGATTGTGGCGGGGCCGAGAACGGCGTTTGGGGTGCTGGGCGTTTACAGTCTCACCACCCGTGAATTTACTGACGAGGAAGTTGATTTCCTCACGGTTGCGAGCCATATCCTGGCCGCTGCCATTGACCGCCAGGAATACGAAGAGAAATTACTGTTGTTGGAGCAGGCGATCGACGCTAGTTCCAATGGGATTCTAATCACCAATGCCCTCGATGCCGATAATGCCGTGGTTTACGTCAACCATGGTTTTGAAACCATTACTGGTTTTAGCCGTGAAGAAGTGATGGGGCAAAACTGCCGCTTTCTGCTCGACGAAGACCGCCAAGGGGAACAGGGCAAACAGTTAGCCATACTCCGCTCGGCGATCGCCCGTGGCCAAAAATGCGAAGTGGTGCTGAAAAATTACCGTAAAGACGGGGTGCCTTTTTGGAATCATTTATACTTGTCCCCCATCTATAACCAGCACAATTTTTTAGTCAACTTCATCGGCATCCAAACCGATGTCACTAAACAGAAGCTCACAGAACAACAACTACGGACCAGCCAAGAATTTTTCAGTAGGATGATCGTCACCATCACCGATGGGCTATTAATTGTCGATCAAGAAGGCATTATTCAATTTGTTAACCCCGCCGCCAAGCAGATGTTTAAACGACGGGAAGGGGAACTGCTGCAGCAACCCTTTGGGATTCCCTTTGTGGCGGATCAGGTGACCGAAATTACCCTCACCCCCCTCGGCGGAGATGTAGTGGTGGCGGAAATGAGGGTGTCCCCCATCCATTGGCAAAAGGGTAAGGCCTTTTTGGTTTCCCTGCGGGACATCAGTGAACAACACCAAGCCCGCCTGGCCCTAGCGGAAAGTGAAAAAAAATACCGCCACATTGTGGAGCTAACCTCCGAGGGAATTTGGATTTTAGACCAAGACCAACAAACTACCTTTGCCAACCAGCAATTGGCGGATATGTTGGGCTATTCGGTAGAGGAAATTTTAGAGAAAAATATTACGGCCTTTGTCCTTGCCATTCACCATTTGCCGGAGTCGCAAAACAGTCATCAAGAGACTTTGCAATCTTTCCCTCGCTGTATGTTGCCCAACCATTATCAGGTTTACGACGTCCAACTGCAACGGCGAGACGGTAGTGTGCTCTGGGGTTTGGTGTCCCGCAGTGCGTGGTATGACCAATGGGATAATTACCGGGGGGAGCTGGCCATGCTGACGGACATTACCAAACGGAAATCCGCCGAGCAGGCCCTGTCCGCCAGTGAGCAACGCTTGGAGGGAATTTTAGGCTCCATCCAGGATGTGGTTTGGTCCGCCGATGCCGCTAGTTTTGCCACCCTTTACCTCAATCCCACCACCGCCATGGTCTATGGCCAACCCCTGGAGGTGTGTTACCAGAGCAAAAATTTTTGGTTTGAACGGGTTCATCCCGGCGATCGCCCTTTGCTGGAATATCACCTGCAATTACTAATGGAGAAAGGCCAGACGGAGTTGGAGTATCGCATTGTGCAACCAGGGGGCAAGGAGCGGTGGCTATTTCGCCGTAGTCAATTGGTGCGGGATGCCCAGCATCAACCCCTGCGTATCGACGGCATTGACAGTGACATCACTGAGCGTAAATCGGCGGTGGAAAAACTCCACTACAACGCCAACCATGATTCCCTGACTAATTTGCCCAATCGGCTAATGTTCCTCGATCGCCTGGGCCATGCTCTGCAAAGAAATTTACGTCGTCAGGATTTAAGGTTTGCGGTGCTATTTCTGGATTTAGACGGCTTTAAAATTATCAACGACAGTTTGGGGCACACCTGTGGGGATTTACTACTCCAGGGCATTGCCCATCGTCTGCGCCAATGTTTGCGGCCGGAGGATACCTTGGCCCGGTTAGGGGGGGATGAGTTCACCATGTTGATTGAAAACATCACCTGTCCCGAAGATGTGATCGCCGTGGCCCAAAGAATTCACCAGGAATTACAAAGGCCGTTTAACTTGGACGGCCAGGAAATTTTCACTAACACCAGCATTGGCATTGCCCTCAACCATCCCCACTATGGCCATCCCCAAGATATTTTGCGGGACGCAGACACCGCCATGTACCGAGCTAAGGCCGCCGGTAAGGGTCGCTACGCTATTTTCAACCAGACCATGCACCACCATGCTGTGCAGAGGCTCCAGCGGGAAAATGATCTACGGCGGGCCATTGCTCGCCACGAGTTGCAGTTATATTATCAACCGATTATCTGCCTCAAAACTGGACAGTTACAGGGGATCGAGGCCCTGGTGCGTTGGCATCATCCCGAAGAGGGTCTGCTCCTGCCGGAAGAGTTTGTGGCGATCGCCGAAGAAACGGGCTTAATTGTCCCCATGGGGGATTGGATTCTCTGGGAAGCGAGTCGGCAATTATTGCAAATTAAAGAAAAATTTCCCCACATTCCCCATCTCCAGGTAAGTGTTAATGTTTCCGGCCGTCAATTGCGCGACCAACGGCTCATCCAAACGGTGGATCAAATTTTGGCCATCACCAACTTGAGGCCCCAGGACCTCAAACTGGAAATCACCGAGAGTTTATTGATCGATAATTTGGACTTGGCCACCGATGTGTTGACCAGTTTACGCCAGAGAAATATCCAGATTTCCCTTGATGATTTTGGCACGGGTTATTCTTCCCTCAGTTATCTGCACCGCTTTCCCATCAACACCATTAAAGTGGACCGGTCCTTTGTGAACACCATGGAGCCCAACGACCAAAACACTGCCATTGTCCACACCATTGTGACCCTGGCCCACACCCTCGGATTGGATGTAATTGCCGAAGGCATTGAAACTGAGCGGCATCTAACCCAACTTCATTGGCTGGGATGCGATGCGGGGCAAGGATATTATTTTGCCCACCCCATCCCCTCAGAGGATTTGCTGGACTTTTTAGCAATTCAAATGCCCCGTTGGCTTATGCCGGTTGTGACTGAATTACCCCCGCTTAAGCCAGCTTAGTGAACCAAATCTCCATGGTCAGAAAAATGACTGTTTTTCCCCAGGGATGGAGTAGCCTTTTTATGTTGAGCCGTTGATCAACTCGGCTTACCGCTTCCTAAGTGCTATGAATACTACGGCGATCGCCGGGTATATTGAAAAAACTCCAACCTGGAGACCAGTAATTATGAACTTACAAGAGATTCAATCGCAAATCCTAAAATTACCTACCCAAGATAAATGGGAACTGGTTCAAACGCTTCTAAATGCTATCCAAAAAGATACTACTGACCTCAAAAAAAACTCAAAAAAAACCTATCCTCTGCGCGGCTTACCTATCACTATTAGTGAAGATTTTGATGATCCCATGCCAGAATTGTGGGAGGTATTAACGGAATGATTCTCCTTGATACCCATACTTGGCTGTGGTTACTTCACGATCCTGATCAATTATCGACCCCAGCCCAGGGCATTATTACCGAATCTGAAAACAACAATAGCATTCTTATTTCCAGTATTTCAGTCTGGGAAATTGCCACTAAACAAAGCCTCAATAAACTGCAACTTCCTCTACCGATTCACGAATGGTTTGAATTAGCCAAACAACAACCTGGCACAGTTATTGAACCTCTTTCTCCTTCCGACGCAATTGATAGTGCTAATCTGCCTGGAAACTTTCATAAGGATCCTGCCGACAGAATTTTAGTGGCGATCGCCCGGCGGTACGAAATCCCATTGATTACCTGTGACCAAAAAATCTTGAGCTATTCCCATGTCAAAACTATTTGGTAAAGCCTAATTGCCGAGGGCATTGAAACAGAAAAACATCTAACCCAACTTCATTGGCTGGGATGCGATGCGGGGCAAGGATATTATTTTGCCCATCCCATCCCCTCAGAGGATTTGCTGGACTTTTTAGCAATTCAAATGTCCCGTTGGCTTATGCCGGTTGTGACTGAATTACCCCCGCTTAAGCCAGCTTAGTAAACCAAATCTCCATGGCCAGAAAAATGACTGTTTTTCCCCAGGGATGGAGTAGCCTTTTTATGTTGGCTGCTAGTTGGCCCCGTTCACCATTTCATTAACAGGCTTATGACTGCTCTGGCGATCGCCCCCCGTTGGTTTGTCAAACAGGACATTGATGGCTTCTTTGGCCTGGCGGTGAACAACTTGGTGCAGATCCTGGTGATTGTGGGATTGACCCAATCAGTGTTGCAATTTCCCCCCACCCTGATCTACGGGCGTATTTTACCCAGCATTGCCATTAGCCTGATTGTCGGCAACTTTTATTACAGTTGGCTGGCCTATCACCAAGGAAAACGGGAAGGACGGGATGACATCACCGCTTTGCCCTACGGCATCAACACAGTCAGTTTGTTTGCCTATATTTTTCTGGTTATGCTCCCGGTGCGATTATTGGCGATCGGCTCTGGGGCTAGTAGTGAAGCGGCGGCGGAGTTGGCTTGGCAGGCGGGCTTAGTGGCCTGTTTTGGCTCCGGTCTGATCGAATTGGCGGGGGCTTGGGGAGCGGATTGGTTACGGCGCTATACCCCCAGGGCCGCTCTACTTTCCACCCTAGCGGGCATTGCTTTGACTTTCATTGCCCTTGGTTTTTTCCTTCGCACCTACGCCCATCCCTTGGTGGGCATTTTGCCCTTGGGGGTCATTCTGCTCAGCTATTTCGGCAAGGTTACTTTCCGGTTACCGGGACTAAAATTGGCTATTCCCGGCGGATTGATGGCCATTGTGCTGGGGACCATTCTGGCCTGGGCAACGGGATTGGTCACTTGGGATGCTCAACAGGTGGAAACGGCGATCGCCCCCTTGGGAATTTATCTACCCAGCCTGGATCTGGCCAGCCTCTGGCAGGCGAAGGGAGTATTGGTCAGTTATTTCAGCATCATTCTGCCCATGGGACTGTTTAATTTGGTGGGTAGTTTGCAAAACCTGGAAAGTGCGGCGGCGGCGGGGGACGATTATCCCACGGCACCTTGCTTGGCAGTGAATGGCCTGGGCACCATTGTGGCCGCCCTATTTGGTTCCTGTTTTCCCACCACCATTTACATTGGCCATCCTGGTTGCAAAGATATGGGCGCAAGGATTGGTTACTCCTGGCTTAACGGTTTGGTGATGGCGATTTTATGTCTCACTGGCAGCCTTAGTTTATTGGTTTATCTCATTCCCATCGATAGTGCCATGGCGATCGTGCTCTGGATTGGCATCATCATTGTCAGCCAGAGTTTCAGTGCTACTCCGGTTAATCATTACCCCGCTGTAGTGGTCGGCCTATTACCGGGCATTGCCGCCTGGGGTGCCTTAGTGGCCAAAAATTCCCTCCGGGTCGCAGGTCTAGGCACTCCGGATAATCCCATTACTCCCGAGTTAGTGCCCGCTTTTCAACAGGCAGATTTGTTTATTACCGGGGCCTTTGCTTTGGAACAGGGAGTAATTTTCTCGGCCATGATCCTCGCTGCTATGACCGTTTACATCATTGAACAGAAATTTGGCCTAGCTGCCCTCTGGGCGATCGCCGCTGGGGTCCTATCCTGGTTGGGATTAATGCACAGTTACCGCTGGACTGGGGCCGACACAGTCATGGCCCTGGGTTGGGGCGCTGGAGCCAGTTGGGCAGTGAGCTACTTTTTGCTCGCTCTCTTATTGGTTTATGTGCAATGGACTAACCCAAAACAGGAAAATTAAGCTTTAAGAAATGAAATTTTCCCACCTACGAAGCAATTTGCCGCATGATGATTGGACTAGAAAGTTTTCAGATTAGTTTTATCGCTCTTTTATCAACAAAAATTTAGATTTTAAGCTAAAATACTAGCCTATTAGAGATATTTTTGAAAAATAGCAATGTTGCATGCGGGATTAAAACGGAGATTGATTAAGATGCTTGGAGTCAACTCTACAGCAGTACAAGTCAACCTCTTACTCCCCCGAAAGGCAAGGGGAAGAATCCTGGCAAAATCGCAGTTAAGGTGATTAATCACTACGGCGATGAAATTTTACAAATTTATTCTATTTAGAAATTTTCTCGTACATTAACAAAGGAGTGTTTAAATGATTTTTGATGGAGTTTATATTGAAAATAGTACATGGTTGTCTATATTGGAATGTCCAGCATTTAAAAATAGACTAGATAAGCTCGTTGAAATTATATCCGAACATTATGTAAATCCTTCAAGCATAGGAAAACAAATAAGACATATAAGTGGTAACCAATGGAAAATAAGATTAAACAGTCATCTTAGACTTGCCTATGAAATTAGGAGCAACAATCAAGGATATTTATTAATAATTGGTAGAGTATTAACACACGAAGAAGGCAATCAACTTCATCAAGAAAAGTATATTTTCCCTAGCATAGAAGAGATGATGCATATTTTCGACAATGAAAAATTTGCGGAAAATGTGGAAGAAAATTCATATATTGAGGAAAAGCAAACACCACTATATCGTGAGTGGAATTTATTTCATCATCAGAGATTGCTAGAAAATGAAAATTCTGATTTGCCATGGGTTTTACATAATGAACAACAAAAATATTGCACATTGCCTGGACCGGTTCTTTTGAAGGGTAATGCGGGGAGTGGAAAGACAACCATTGCCATGTATAGACTGATATCATCTATTAACCAATCATTTGAAAATCCAGAAAAGAATAGATTATATGTGACTTATACCAAGCAATTATCAAGTCACGCAAAATATTTATACGAGCAAATATGTCTTAATATTAATGTGAGTCAGCCTATTTTTTTAACAATTGATGAATTATGCTTTAAAGTCTTGAATGAATTTGGCGATCAAAAAGATAGACTAAGTTTTAATCTAAATGATAAAATGAATTTTGAGATTTTTTGTAAAATTCCTGCATTTAGAGGAAATAACAAATGTCAAATTGATACTTTGTGGGAAGAGATAAGAGGAATCATTAAGGGACACGAAAGTATTGATGTTCTAAATACTAATTGTCTAACTCTTGAAGAATATTTAAATATTCCATACAAGCAAGTTTTTCTGAATGAAAATGAGAGAAGACATTATTATAATGCATTTCAAAAATACCAAAAATATCTTAGTAGTAATGGACTATGGGATGAGTTGGATCTATCACAAAGAGCATATCAAATAATAATTAATAACAAAAAAAATAATAGATATGAAGAGATAATTGTTGACGAAGTTCAGGATTTGACCTCATTTCATATTCGCTTAATTCTTGAACTTAGTTCAAATTATAATGGTATATTTTTTGCAGGAGATATGCATCAAGCAATTCATCCAAGTAGATTTGATTGGAAAAAAATAAAAGCTTTAATCTACTTATATATTAACGATTTATTTAAGCAAAAACAATCACATGAAAAATTTACTCCAAAACTGGATGAAGTCAATGTAAATTTTCGCTCACCAGAACCAGTTGTTAATTTTGCTAATCATATAATTGAGTGGAGAAATACACATTTTCTAGATAATCAAAAAGAGAACAGCCTAAAAGCAATTAACATTGGAGAACCTATCTATATTCTAGAAAAATTCAAGAATTTTGAAGATTCTAAAAGTTTTAACCAGAAACTATCCCATAAAGTTATGATTATTGTATGGGATGATAAGGCAAAGCTAGAGTTATCAAAGCATTTTAATAAGGGAGCAATATTTACAATACATGAATCTAAAGGTTTAGAAAGAGACTACGTAATTTTATGGCAGTTTTTTAATAAGAGCAAAAAATATTGGAACTATTTATCTTCTGATAAACAAACAAATGAAAAATATATTCGATATCAGTATAAATACCTGATAAACTTACTTAACGTAGCTATAACTAGACCAAGAAAAGTTCTATTAATTATTGATGAATATATTCCATATAATTGGCAACCTATTAGATTAATTCATCCTGTAAAAGGAAAGTTAGCACAAGATAAATTTAAAGAAATAATTAATATTCAAAGCTCTAATCAAGATTATATAAATTCTGCATGGGAATTAGAAGAAGCAGAATTATATGAACAAGCAGCAGATATTTATTTGTTAGCCAATACTCCTCAATATGCTCAGCGATGCCTGGGACACTTAGCAAAAAAAAGAAGAGAATATATATTAGCTGCTGATTTCTATAGCAAGTCTAACTTATCAAGCTTAATAGTAGATGCTCTTGAATGCTACGGGCATCATGCCCTTATCAATGGAAATTATCTAGAGGCGTTTGATTACTATAAGGCAGCAAATATTTCTGCTGAAAGAGTTATTGGAAAGTGCCACGAAATCGGAAACTATCGTGATGCTTTTATAATTCTGATGAAATCACCTGATTTGATACAAAAAAATTCAATGCTAGACTTTAATTATTATCTATCAGATGAGAAAATATTAGCATCTTTAACAGACTTATATAGTGAAATATATAATGAGATAGCAACAAAAAACAATCTAAACTTAAACATTAATCTACTAGCTCAATATTCCCAATCAAGATTATTTTACTTGCACAAAAATCATAGTGAATTAATTGATAAAACAGAGTACATAATCCACAATTGGAATAAATATCTCATCTTAATAAAATTTCTCAAGGAGGAGTTTTTAAGTAAATATATTATTGTTAATGAGAGTATGACAGACGATAAAGTACAAAAAATTAAATCATTAACTTCATATATAGACCAAATTGAGAAAAATGTAAATGCTATTAAAGTTTTACATAAAAAATTCATAAAAATTCAAGATTGTATTAAGAATGTTAGAATTAAAAATTCGTATTCAAGCATTAATGCAATTACATTACTGGATAAATCTTTTTGCTCTATTCACAAATTTACTTTAACCAAAGTTGAGTTATTCCTAAATTTAAACAAATCTCCTGTTTTTAATAATGTTTTAAAACTTATATTATTTATTATTACACTTATAGAAAATCAACGGAATAAATACTCAAGTATTTTACTTTTCAATCAAATTATTATGTTTTTGGGGTACGAAAGCTTATCTCTTAATAATTTTGAAAATAATTACTTGAAAATTCAATATGATTTTTACCAATCATCAAAAACTCTAGAAAATTATTTGAACCAACTTTTAACCAGTAAATTAATTGATAATATATCAAATATCAAGGCAATAGAAACTATTAAATTGCTCAAAAAGAATATATCAAATATTTATCTGACAGATAAATATGGTTTGTCTTTCGAAAAAATGCAAATTATTAATACTCTAGATTTAGTATATAGTGATCAACAAAAAGATCGATTTGCTCGTACGGATAAAGAAATAAACCTAAAAAATAAAATATACAAAGAAGTCGACGCACTATTTTCAAATTGGAATTTATACAAAAATACTAATGTTAAATTAATTACTCAACTAACTAAAATAAATACTAAAAATATTAACCTTAACTTGTCAGAATTTATTGAGAATACAAATGATAATTCAAGGTTATTGAACCTAAATATTTTCTTAGATGAACTCCTTTATATATGCAACTCAATTAACTTTGCAGAAATTGAATATCTAAATAATAACTATTTAGATTTGAATAATATTATTGAATCTTGTAAAAACATAAATTTCTTCTGAAAGGTATTTGATACAGCGACTATCGCTTCAGTTTGACCAACTCAAACGCTACCCAAATTAATAGTTCCTTTAATAGAAATGAGAACGATAAATAAATCAGTAAATAAATCAGGGGTTTGATTAAGGAAAAGCTAAAGGTGGATTGCCTATATATAGACTGGGGGGATTTTCCAAAAATTTAATTCTTTGACCAAATACTTTATTAACATAGGTAGCCAAGCCCAGGTCAGAAAAGACATAGGGATACTGGAGAGCAGAAGTAGATATTGTTATTCCTTTAAGAGTATGAGCTATTTTAACTGCGTCATAAACTATTGATGCGTAACTAAAATTTGTTATTTGATGTAACTGTCGAAGTTGCTCTAGTGGATTAGTTTCGTATCTTACAACATGAGCTACAAAAGTTCTTTCTTCAATATGCACGTAATCAAGACCGTCATGATTACTTTTTTCATCGGGTGAGTTAATATAAATATATCTCATATGTTTGGATTCATTTTCCTTAAATATACCTAATCCTCTTTTATTTTTACCTCCACTAGTTTTCATATAAACAAAGTGAGAATCAGCTTCATTTAAGTAATCTACCATCGAACGATAATCCTCTTCCATTTCGCTAGATGGATATTTCATTGATTTTTTAATTACTTTCATACTTAGTATCTCCAAAATTAGAATGAAACTACAAAGCGGGGGGATTATCTAGAAATTTTATATCCTTACCTCTGTTAACATACCTTGCTAACTCTAGTGTCACAATGGTTGATACATGATTAAACGTATCACTTGGCAATTCCATGCCTTTAGCACACTCGGCAATTTCCATTAGATTATAAATCATCTTAACGTAGGGAATATTGGTCGCTTTATGCAATTGTCGGAGTCGTTTAATTGGATGATCTTTATACCGTACAACTGAAGGAATAATAACTCGCCCATTAAGATTAACGTAACAAGAACATTCGTCACCTTCTTCTTCTGGAGTTTTGAATTCTATGCAACGTATATTGTAAGGATCATCTTCCAATTTTAAAACTAATGCCCTTTTAGGCATATCTTCAACCCCATACATAGACGTGAAATAACATTCAGCAATGCCACTTAAATAGTAGGCAACGGTTAAGTAATCTTCTATCATTCCAGTTTCTTTACCTATACTATGTCTTCTATGATACCTTAGAATTGTCTTTGTTTGGCAATCGCCTAGCTTCTATTTAACGAGTCCTTCCATCAAGGTTTGAAGCCCTCGTTGGTGTTGGCTCAATTTAACCCTATGATTAAAAAAAATGCCAATTGAATTTTTAGAAAAATAAGCCTGGCAAAGCTCTATCTGGAGTTTCAGGACAATTAAATTCTAAATTTTTGCGATCAACCTTTTGAAACTCTTTTTTCTGTTTGAGAGCCATTCGAGCTGCCCATACAGCGTCCTGTTCATTGTTATACATCCATTTGATAATTTCATCAAAATTTTGAATAATATTCTCATCATAATTCTCTGCATCAAAAATTAGGCGCTGAATAGACTTAATCGCTGGCAGACTATGCCTGTGATATTTTGGACCAATAGATTTTTCATGACTATCAAGCTGGCTAGCATCACATTGAGAAAAAGCATGGGCGCACATATCGAAAAATAAGTTTTTATATTTAGCAGTCGTCATAGTTTTTACCTCTCTAGTTCCAACGATTGTTATCTTATCGCATGGCATCAATGATTTTGGGGTTTTCATGCGAATGACAAAATCATTGTTTTTTAATGGTCTGAGGAATAGACTTTAGCTATACTTTCACCATGAGCTTGTATATTAGAAACTAATTCTGGAGGACAAATTATCTTGACTTGATTGCCGAAGCCAATGATCCAGCGCCGAAAATCAATATCCTCTAACATCCATTTTGGTAAGGTGACCCGAAAGCGATTGGGAAATTGTTCATCGCCGGTTTTGGGTAAGTTGTATGGGGCGACAGACTTGCGATGCTGGTCTTGGTCTAATTTGGGAGACATCCGCATTTGTTTAAGAGGAAAGCGTTTGTTGCCTTCACTGACGAAACGAAACATATAATCTGAAAACCATAGCTCAATCTCAATTTCAACAGATTTTTTGTGGGAGACTTTGTGGCTTAAGTAATTTTTTTGGTCGGTGACGTTGTTTCCTAAAAAGATACCACCGCAGGACTGACAAAGGGTTTCGAGTTTTTGCAGGGCTAGGTTTTGTTCTTCTGGCGATCGTGCGATGGGAATAACTTTGCTTAAAAATAATCGATCAATGCGCCCAAACTTCAATAGGCCAGATTGCTCAGCATTAACCATTTCAAAGCCTAAGTACCAGCCAATATTATGAAACACTAACTGAATTGGATAAATCATAAAAAAGTTATCAGACTCCTTGCTGAAACGTCCTACTCCTTTAAAATATTTAACTTCTAGTTGATATGCGTTTTCAATGGCTTGCTCTACTTCATGGATTCTGCCAGCAAGGGAACTACGGGGTAAGCTATCTAAATCGACAATATTGCGATTGTGGATAACGCGGACAGGATAGGCCGCCTTATCAAGTTTATAAGAATGGCTCAATCTTTCTTTAAAGCGTTCGTAAACTCCTAACGCTAGGGGATCATCTAATCCATTTGCTTGGGCTTCTAATAGTTTGAACACCCGCAATAAATCTGATTCAGAGAGAATGCTAGTTCCGGCAAAATAGCCTCGTCGGAGGGAAATATTTGGGAGAATTTGGTAAGGTTTTAGAATTTTTTCAATATCTTTTCTAATACTGTTGCCACTGTTAAATTCGACAATGCCTTGGGATTCTATTTCGTTGATAAAGGTTTCCTGAGCAGTGGCTTCGGGATTGTGTAATAAAGGATTGTGAAGAATGAAACGAATGGTTTTTATTAATCGACAGAAAGCATCTTTTTCCGAATAGGGATGGGTAATTAAATCAGGATCTTCTAGGGGACTTAATGTGATTTCTTTGGGGTTTTGGTTGATGCCGATAAGATTGTTAGTCTGCAGCCAGTCTAAATCACGATTGATAGCGTCTTTATTTGCATAAATAGGATGGTAAATTTTGCTGATAATGGCACAGATTTCATCAATTTCAGTCTCAAATTTTTGTTCTGTTCCTAGAATTGCTTCTAATTGTTTTGGGTCAGTATATTGTAAGTTGCCAATGCCGGGATAGTGAATGAGCAGGCTAATCAGGTGCATTAGGCGATCAAAATCTAGTAACCTAGAATATTGATGGAGTTCAACTTTGCGATTCTGGGTGCGATTCCGACGGTTGATTTGACTACGGGAAACTTTAGTCAGTTGATTTCCTAGTTTACTGAGGTCGAGACTACCATCTTTAAAGGGAATATCAATAACAGCAGTAAAGCCTTCAGCGGGGATGGGGGGAAATTGTTTTAAGGCTTGGAAATAGTCATCAATGACAAATTCTGGAACTTGGCGATCGCGCTGTTGATTCCATCGTTTACAGATGTCTAATGGGGTTTTGAGATGTATGCCGATAATGTCAATATCACTCAATTGCTTGATTTTTTGAATCAGTTCCATGCGCCAGGGTCGTTTGGCATTGGTTGCATCGTAAATAACTGAATGATTTGAATCAATATGTTCTTTGATTTGTCTAAAGATTTCATCTTCGATTTGTTGCCAGTTGCCTTGAATTGATTCATCTCCAAATAATTGGGCACGGACTTTATCGGTGGAGATGATTTGATAATTAGGATTTTGTTTGATGAGGTTATTGGCGAGGGTTGATTTACCGCTCGATGTGCAACCTATTAAACAAAAAACAGTTGTGATCGACATAATCACCTAAGTATTTGTAGGTTAACCAAAGTCTTCTTGATCAGCCACTCAGTTCTGTTTTTAACTTTTTCAAAGTTTCTATTTTTATAAAACAATATTGTTTTGTCTCGTATGACAGCATTGCGGTTATTAAACTCTCTAATCATCTGTTCAACATCTGCTAATCCTAGTTTTCTATGACTTGTAGCATCTCGCAATCTCAAAATACATTCCAAATCCCAATATTCTTGAGACATCCGATTTTCATTCATAAAATCAAACCAAAATTTCAGCTCAATATACTTGCTTTTATATGGAAAATTATTATTGTCAAAAAAAGCTTCATAATTATTTTTATTGATATCTTTAAAATATCTAAGAACTGATTCAATCGACAAAGTAGCACATTTACAATATTCAACAAAATCATTTCTTGATCTGGCTATAAGCATCATCTTATTATCATCTTCTAACTGATTTTTGATATCATCATCTTGAACATCAGCGTAATTAATTTGACATTTGTTAACTGTTTCGACGTAACTATTAACTGCGTGGTTAACTGCCAGTAATATGTCATCTCCAAGAACTGATTGAAGAATGGTGTCCAGATTTGAATAAAAAGAGGATGATAAGGAACTTTGATGCTCGGACATATAAATAATAAGGATTTATTTTTTCCCGAAATTAGTTAAGTTATAGTATGATTTTAAAAATTTATTGTAGGTTAAACTTTTTTTCCCCTTTACCATTCCTAAAAATTCAATTTTACCCTTAAGCACTTGCTTAAAGCTAACTTCTCCTTTGAGGGCAAATCGAGCCTTGGAATTATACCTCTCACGATATTCTTTTTCCGCTGCCTCTAAGCCAAACTTAGCCCAAGCATGGAGCATTGCACGAATTTGCCGTACATAAGTCCGTTTGACGTTAGGAAATTCATTGGTGGTTAAGCCCGTCACCTCCTGATGATTGCCGCGTACTTGAAGCCTTACCTTCTTCTCATTAATGTTAAAACCATTGTCCGCAATAATCCCCAAAAGTCGATCACCGAGTAACAATTTGTCACCATCCTCGGTTTCAATGGCATAGGCCAACGCTTCGGGAAACTCCTTTAAAGTTGTTGAAAACGTAATATCGTCTGCATAACGGGTATAGGTTGCTCGACATTCCTTCGCCAAACGCTGTAACTGGCTATCCATCTTGGCACAGAGCATATTGGTGATGATTGGAGAAGTCGGCGCACCTTGGGGCAACTTATTCTCGTGACAGCAAATTTGTGCTAACACAGTAGCCACCGAAGCTGACAAATTATAAGGTGCTTTCATGAATAGACCCCGCACCCGTCCGAAATTAACTGTGCCAAAAAAATCTGCTAAATCCAAGTTCAACACAAAACGCTTACCCGCATGGGCTTTGGCATTGGTGACAATATTTTTACCTGGCACAAAACCGTGGGCAGAAGGTTTTACCTCATAAACTGTTGTCAGGACTTGGTTCAGCTTCCATTGAATAATCTTTAACGCACTAACAGGCGTTGAAATTGTCCGTTCTCCCCCCATTTTCTTGGGTAGAGTAAACGTTTTATACTTCTTGTCTTCTGATACATGATAAATGTGATGAGCCAAGCGCCGATAATCTAAATTCAGCAAACGAGCAACATCGTCTGGAGTTTGCAATGCTAGAAATTTCTGGCGTAATTCTGCTTGGGAACCCGGCAAAATAAATCTTTCTTTTATCTGAGCTTGACGATCTAATGAGTGATTTTTTACTGTTTCTTGTGCAACACTAGCTAACATGTTCTTTTCTCCCCACGACAACTAATCAACAAAAATTAAAAGCTACTTGCGGCGTTATACCAACTTAAGTCCCTTCTCTCTGTTCTGTAACAACAGTATTACAGAGTCTTGAGGTAAAGCTAACCGGGCAATACACCGTCGCAGGATCAACAACGGAAATCTATACTTATGCCGCAAGTAACAAAGTTAAGAGTTTCACAATGGCGTGTGATGCCTGTGACTTAACTAAGTTTCATCATACCTTAAGCAATCCTTTCCACAATAGATTTGATGCGATTGACAAACCATTAGGAATCATTGCTCGTAGCCCATAGGCGATCGCCTCATAAACAGGATAGAAATACTCCCGAAGGAGGATCACTTGCAGAGGTATTCTAACTTTGTCTCTTCTCTCTGTTTTGCTTTTTACATAGCGGACGCTAGAAAATAGCTAACTTTCCGGTAATGCCAAAAAAGCAACGTAAGGCTGACCATTAGTATGCCGTCGCAGGATCAACAACGCAAATCAATACTTTATCTGCAAGTGATTTTTTTACTGGAAGCATGGAATCACCGTAAACGAGACCCAATTTTCCTGACATTGCCATGGTAAAACAGTTCAAGAAAGTTTTGATATATTTCATGCGAACGAGGAAAGAAGAAGGATCTATTATGGTGGGCGCTGCATAAATTGGCATAATTGAGTCTCATTCCCTATTAATTTCCGTTGTGCTTATCCTTTCTTCCCTACCCTTTGAGGTTGCCAGATAACCTATGGCTGAACGTATTCAAAAATTGCTTTCCCAGTGGGGCATTGCCTCCCGTCGCCATGCGGAGGAAATGATTCTGGCGGGGCGGGTCAGCGTCAATGGCAAAGTGGCTAGCTTGGGGGACAAGGCCGATCCCCAGCGGGATTTTCTCTCGGTGGATGGGAAACAAATTAAGGCTGATAATCGCCCCCGAGATCTTTACTTGCTCATCAATAAGCCGAGGGATGTGCTTTCCACCTGTGAAGACCCGAGGGGCCGGAAAACGGTGCTAGATCTACTTCCCCAGGATTTACAACGGGGCAAAGGACTACATCCCGTTGGTCGGTTAGACCGTAATTCCACCGGCGCTCTCCTGCTCACCAATGACGGCGAGTTGACCCTGCGGCTGACCCATCCCCGTTACCATTTGCCCAAAACCTATGACGTTTGGTTAGAGGGTAATCCCAGCGATGAAGATCTGGAAAAGTGGCGATCGGGCATGATGTTAGATGGCAAAAAAACCCTACCGGCCACCCTAGAGGTAATTTCCGAAACCAAAGACCAGATTCACCTGTTAGTTACCCTGACGGAGGGGCGCAATCGGCAAATTCGTCGTTTGGCCGAAGAATTGGGATTGACCGTGTTAAAACTCCATCGCCGCACCATTGGCCCCCTACAGTTGCACACCAGGGGAAAGGTGCTGGGCAGTGGCCAGTTTCGCTTTCTTTCCCCAGCGGAAATTCGACTGCTGAAAAAACAGGTTAATCTGCCATAGTGCTCGCACACTTGTATTTTTATTGTTTGTTGTTAAATTCCCTTATTTTTTGCCCCACCATGACCCGCGCAAAGTTACTACAACCGGATTTAGTTTTGGGTAAAACCATTGTAGAGTTGTCCCTCGCCATCCTCGATCACCATGGGGTCAAGGGTTTAGTGTTGGATGTGGACGAAACCCTGGTGCCGTTTAGGGGGGATCAGGTGTCAGAGGAGTTGCGGGAGTGGATTGATCCCATCAAAGCCAAACTGCCCATTTGGTTGGTGAGCAACAATATGAGCGAGTCTCGCATTGGGGGGGTAGCCCAAACCCTAGATTTACCCTTCCTCTATGGGGCCGCCAAACCTTCCCGTCGTAAACTGCGCCAGGCCATTACGGAAATGCAATTGCCGGTGGAAGCTGTTGCCATGGTGGGCGATCGCCTCTTTACCGATGTGCTGGCGGGGAACCGTTTGGGGATGTTTACCATTTTGGTGGAGCCCATGGTGTTACCAGGCAAGCCCCTCTATCCTTGGTCGATCAGAAACATAGAGGTTTGGCTTTCCCAAAAACTGGGGGTTACCCTCCAGGGGGCCCTTGAGTAAGTTTGCTTAAAGCTACAACCCGGGGACTACCTAGCCGATCCGGGGATGGGTTGCTCCCCTGATTCCCTTGGGCTATAATTTTGTTACAAAACTTAATAAGAAATGATTATGAGAATTATAAAGAGAATCTTAAAAAAAACAACGATCGCCTGGGGATCAGCCATAATTGATCCAACGAAATAACACGGGGTCACCTTTATAAAGACCCTTAACATAATAAAAAACCCGGGGATCAGGTCATTTTGGCTTGATCCCTTTAAAATTATCTGAATTTTTCCCCGTCCATAGGCCGAGAATTGAACGGTGTCCTCCGCTACAAAAATGTCAACAAAAGCAGACATAAATTTGGGAACAATTGTCAGCCCCAGCCTATGTTGAGCTTCAACGAATAACCCCTTGGGTAACGGGGCGGATGTCACTGCCATCAAAGGTGCCCGGGTTCCCACTCCAGTTGAAATCGCTGATGCGTAGATTGATCGAGCCTACTTGGAGTTGGGGGTTGTAGCGTAGTTGGATATTGTAGGTGCGGCGACTATATTCCAAAACGTAGTCAGTGCTGATTTGTTCGTTGGCGGTCAAGCTGTAGGCTCCCTGCACCCCAAACCGCAATGGCCCGTAGATTTGTTGGGTTAAACCAAAGCTAACTATCTCCGTGTCGGCAAAGCGGTCAAAGAAAAATGGCGAAGCATCCCCCCGAATGCCTTGGGAGTAGCCAATGTTAAAGCCGGTGTAGTCCAAATAGGGCTTGGAGAAATTGCCAAATTGCCCAAAAAAGCCGACGGTGCCGGTGAGGGACGGTTGGGTACTGCCATCGCCGTAGTAACTGCCCACGCCGGTAATACCAGTGTTGAACACCACGTAGGGCACCACCACATTGGGGGAATAGCGCAAGCCTTCTTCCGCGGTGGGGGGGAGGGCTTCCCCGGCCCAAAGCACAAAATATTTAGTCAGGGACGCGGCCCCCTGTAAACGCATCAGGCTGACCAGGTTATCCCCGGTGGTGGGGTTAATCAATTCTTGGCGATCGGTACTGGCTTCCACGCTCTGCACAGATGCTTGATAGTTGAGGGCCAAGCTGGGATCTTCAAAGGGGTAAATGGTGGGGGAAACAATAATCGCCCCCACACTACTTTGCACCGTCTGGAAACCGAGGGAGCCGTTGTATAAGCGCTCGCGGTAATTGTACTCAAATCGTAGATCGTAGGGATTGCCCAAATCCCCCAATTTATTCTGCAAAGCTAGTTTGGCCCGGAGAGAATCGTCAATGGCATCCAAATTGAGGTTGGAAAAGTTGAGGGTATTCAGTAAATTCATCCGCTCATTGAAGTTGACGTTCAACTCCGTAATCAAACCAAAGGCAGCGGGGCAAAGGGCACAAACCTCCGCATCGCTCTGGTTGGCCAGGGGGAAAGCGTCGGGGAAAAAGACCTTTTGCACCAGGTATTGGGGCTTAACTTGAAAGGTGACACTGTCGGTGTCAATGGGGGTGAAATTCCCCTGGACGTATAGGCCGCCCCGGTCTTCGCCGTCATAGCCAATGCTAATTAATCCCGGTTGGCGATCGCGGCGATCGATGGTGAGACGGTCCTGGAAGGGCAGGGATGTGGTTTGGTCGAGCAGCACCCGGGAGCCAGTGAGTTTGAGTTCATCCACCTCCGGGGCGACGTTATAGTAATCGGCAGTTTCTGCTTGTACCTCTAGCTCCGGGGGGTTAAAGGGATCGTTGGTGATGCGAACTTTCTTGGCCCGCCAACCATCGGCGTCGAAGTCCACCTGCTCTGCCTGGAAACGGAGGCGATTGACTTGGCCGCCGGTGTCCGTTTGGCTAGCACTCTGGGCCCCTGGGTTACTGGCCCCAATGCCGGCCCGAAAGCCTTCTTGCCCCACTACGTTGGTGAGGGGCTGATTAATGGCCAGGCGATCGTTCAAGCTTTGGTTAGAGACAATGGGGTTGCCAAAGTCAGCGGGCACAGTTTGGGCAAAGTCCCGGGCGGTGCTGGGCTGGTAAATTTCCCCGTTGGCGTCGTAGATTACCCCCTGGTTGAGAACAAAGAAGTATTCAAATCTTTGCCCCTGGAGAATTTGTTCTCCCCGCTTCAGGGTGACGTTCCCTTCAGCCACGGCAAACCGGTCCGGCAAATTAACCCGTAGGCGATCGGCCAGCAATAGCCCATTGGCAAAGCGCATGGTAACGTTCCCGGTGGCGGTGACCACTTCCCGATTGCTGTCAAATTCTTGGTGGTCGGAAATTAGTTCGATTACTTCCGGGGGAATGGCAACTTCATCTGCCTCCGTGGCCGGAATAGGGGAACTATCCAGAAACTGGCTCGGCTCTGGGTTATTTTCTGTTGTCGTTGGGGGAGGGGTGACTCCAGGGTCGATTTCCAAGACTTCATCGACTACACCGATCGCCTCTTGGCCCTTTTCTTCAACTGTGGGCTCAGCTTCCCCCGTGGGTCCTGTGATTACTTCTAGCTCGGACTCGCTGGGGGCTGTGATCAGATATTCTTGAATCTCTCCGTCCCGGGACTGACTGATAATTTTCTTGGCCGTAGGAATGGGTACCTCCACAGGCCGATCGCCGATTTTAGAGTTGGGGGCAACGGGGGCACCCCCCAGGGACAAACCAGAGTTGGGATTAAGGTACAGATCCTTGGCCGAAGCCTGGGCGATCGCCGGGTCCGCCGATGGAGGAGTGGACGAGGAAAGTGTTGCCCCGTCAGTTGCCAGCATTTCTTCAGTCTCCCTCGGACTGATCACTTCAATGGGTACCGGAGGAGGGGGAGGGGAAACAATAGGGGGCATTTAAATCGACGAACTAAACGCCAACGCTAACATTTGCTTTTTTGGACTGAAATATAAAGCTAAGGCTAACTGGGCTTGGTTAACAAGGGGGACGATCAATTGCCAGAAATCGTTTCGTCTGTGGCCCCAGCGACAAAAAACTCTCCGGTGGAGGAGAGCAATCAGGTTCCAATCTACCCCTGGCACAAAAATTAGTCTAGGGAGAGAGGAAAATTTTTTTGGCTAAAGCTTATTCAAAGTCCTTGCGGCCAGGGTTCCGGGTGGGGTCACTGGAAAGGAAGCCGAAGATAAACAGGGAAATAAACAGGCCAACAACGATATAAACGGCGATTTTAAGGGTTAACATAAATTCTCCTTGTTAAATTCAAAGGCGTAGCCAAGCTTAATTGAGCAAAAATCCGGGCGCAGAAACCATTCTACCTTGCCTACTTTACCCCATTTCGGTCTAGGCTTTGGGGGGATGGCCGGGGAATTTCCACCGCCAAGGGAGGCACACCATGGGCTTAAACAATCTCGACCACTTACTGGGCCATCTCAGGCGATCGCCGGGGTGGGAACAACTGCGCCGTTACCAATTGGTCAAAGAAGCTTGGCAGAAGGTGATCGATCCCCGTTTACGGGACTGTACCAAACCCCTCGGCGTTCAGCGGAGGGTACTGACGGTGGCGGTCATTTCCCCGGCCCTGGCCCAAAATCTTCAACTGCAGCGCATTAATCTTTTGGCCAAACTAAATCGGGAGTTGACGGAGCCTTTGGAGGATCTACGCTTTTCCCCTCTCCACTGGCACCAACAACATTCGGGTAAACTGCCGGAAGCCTCTGCCCCCATGCCCCGGCCTGCTCCTCCCCCTCCAGGCGATCGCCGTGAAAAAGTCACCAGTGCAGCAGAAGCCCTGGAAAAGTGGCTCACCACCCTAAAAGAACGAGCCGAGGTTTTGCAGTCCTGTCCCCAATGCGGCAGTGCGGTTAACCCGGGGGAAATCGAACGTTGGGGCCGCTGTAGTGTCTGTGCCACCAAGCCCTGGCGGGAAATTTTTTCCCAATCCCGGCCAGAAAAAGATGGGCATCGTTAGTTGTCAGTAGAATGCCCGGTCTAAGTGTAATTACGAATTTGTTGCCCCCAGCCCTCAGGCCTTGGTGGAGGGTTAATTTTTTTACCGGCAGTCGGGGAAACTCCGTAACCTGACAAATTTGCATGGCAACCGTGAATACTTTTAGTTTTTTTTGGGTAAGATGGGGTTAGATATCGGTAAATACGGAGAAATTTCGGGATGTTTTTTTCATCTGTCCCCATTCGCGAGGAGATTGCGGAAAGGTCAAAGGGCTTTTCTCTAACTGTTTTTCCGTGTTTGGTTGCGCCGTTGCTTTAACTAAGTTTAACCGCCTAACTGAGTTTATCTGGAGCTCCGGCCCCGAACTGAGCTGCCATTGTGTTAGCCGCTGCTTGAATCCTAAATAATTTTTCAATTTTTTCGAGTCTTTTAATCCTGAATATGCACAACTCGACCTTGTTTGTCCTTGACTCCCGGGTGTTCCATGGGGGCCTGCTTCAGGCGGCTATTCTGCCCAATGTTGCAGCAATAACCCTAGACCCCGACCAGGACGGTCTCCGGCAGATTACTGAAGCGATTGGGAGACAAGGTGCTGTTCGTTCTCTGCATATTCTTTGCCATGGTTCCCCTGGCTTTCTGCACCTAGGTAATGGTCATCTGGGCTTGGATAATTTGGCCCTTCGCAGTCAGGAGTTAAAAGGCTGGTTTGCTGGGGTAGAGTCCCCCCAACTATCTCTCTACGGTTGCAATGTGGCTGCCGGGGATGCCGGTGCGGAATTTGTTGAAAAGTTAGCTGGGTTAACTGAGGCCGGGGTCGCCGCTTCCACTACGGCGATCGGGCATCAAGCCCTGGGTGGTAATTGGCATTTAGATTTTCAAACGGGTGATATTGTCATGGAAAATATTTTTTCTGCTCCTGAGTTAGCGGCCTATCCCGGCGTCTTGGATGGCAACGGCGAATGGTCTTTGTTCGACCTAGTAGATTCCTCTGGTATCTACACCGAACGGCTCGATGCCCTGCAATTGTTAGTACAGGAGCAACTTTCCGGCTTTTTTGCCCAATCTGACTATCTCACTCAGTTAGCCATCCCTTTTAGCGCCACCGCTGGCACTGCTGGCTGGACGGGAAATGTAGAATCTTTGCGGTCTTCCATTCTGGATGGTAGTTACCAAATCCGTCTGGAAGTACGTTCTGGCACTGAATTACAGGGAGCTTTGGGGGCCTACAGTGCGACCGGAACCACTGGTACCCCGACTATTTATCTGAATGCCGATTGGTTTGCCACCGCCAGCCAAGAGCAAATTGTTGCTGTCTTGCTCGAAGAGATTGGCCATGATTTTGATCAAATCTTAAATGACGGGGCCGATAGCCAAGGCGACGAAGGAGAAATATTTGCGAATGTAGTTCGAGGTGGCAACTACAATCTGGATGCCCTAAAATCCCAAAATGATCACCAAATCCTAGATATTGGAAATTATTCTGTAGCAGTCGAAAAAGCAGACTTAAATACTGGTTTTCAGTCATTTGATTTTACTTTTACCAATGGAAGCAATGGTGACACCGAGACAATCAACTCTGCCACCTCAACAACTCGTCGATACAGTAATATTATTACTGTTAATGGAATTCAAGTAGATGCAATTGTAACGGCAACCCGTACAAATATAGCTAGCTTTACTTTTGATGCAAACGATAACCCGACAAGACTTGAACCGGGCATTGACCCGACTACTAATGGAAGGGCAACCTTTGTTATAAGTTTCGTGGAGGGAGGTACCAACACTCCTATCAGTCTTTTCAACTTTTCCCTTAGCGCAGTTGATATTGACGGAGGGGTTGAATTCTACGAGATACAAGGATACTCTGCTTACGAAGTTGATATTACCACTGGCCTTACGGTCACAGAGCCCTCACCAGGAATAATAAGAGTTGCCTCAATACCTGGCAACTTAGACGGCCGTGATTTTGACAATTCAGCTTCAATCATTGCAGATTACCTGGTTCCAGTTTCTACGGTTACAGTCGTAGCCGAAGTTAGTAGTTCAGGCAATGAAAGGCTTTTTTCCTTTACTTTAGGCAATCGCCTAGGGCAATTCACTAATGCCCTGAGGTTCACAAGCCCTGGCCAACTTGCTGTCCCGCCATTACTAGATTTAAATTTTTCTGACGGAAGCCCTCAATCCCAAATTACCACAGTCACCTTTAGTTCTAGCTATGACGTTGGCGACATTGTCTCCATCACTGTTGATGGATTTACCTATAGCCATACGGTGACATCGGGAAACACATCAGCGGAAGCTGTTTACGATGCGCTCAAAGCTGTAACCGTTGGGGGAATTACCCTAGCAAATCGTTTGATTTCCAAAGGCGTTAGCTGGCCAGCTAATTTAACTTCTAATGCGGCTACCCTAACTAGTAATCCCGGTGCCACTAATGCTTTTACTCTGACGGCGGGGATTACAAATATATCGCCCCAACCTTGGATTTATACTGTTGACTTTAATAACAACGTCAATAATTTTAGTGCAGATTCTTCTGCTGAGAATATAACTATTATCATTGCCGGAACGACCTACTCAAGCACGACATCGGGTGTAACTGGCGGGGATAGTAATTCTAGATTTGACACTGTAGCAGCGAATTTAGTTACTGCAATAAATAATGCTTTGGGATCGGGAACTGCATCTTACAGTAGTGGAACTAATACCTTCACCATAACTCGTAGTTCTTCCACTACCATCACGGCAACTTCCACTTCTAATGACACGATCGGGGCTGTAACCAATACACAACAGGGGACTTCCTCTACGACCCAACCAGCACCATCAGTTAATACAAGCAGCACTGCTGCAAATGGCAACACTGGTTATCAAACAACCTTCTCCCTGGGTGGTGCCCCTGTGGCGATTGGAGATACTGATGTGGCCATAGCCGATGCTGATAGCACCACAATGACATCGGCCACAATTACTTTAACTAATGCCCAAGTAGGTGATGTACTAACTGTCGGTTCTTTGCCTAGTGGTATTACTGCTGCCATTACCAATTCTTCCGGGCAGATTGTAGTCACCCTAACTGGTAGTTCCACCAGGGCTAACTATGAAACGGCGATCGAAGCCATTACCTTCAGCACAACAAGCTCCATTACCACAGCTCGAACTATCAATGTAGTCGTTAATGACGGGGTAAACACCAGCAACACGGCGATCTCGACAGTTAATGTGAGCGTTAACGATGCACCAACGATTGCGATTGATGTCATTGCAAGTGATGACATCATCAACGCAGCAGAAGCCGGCAGTCCGGTGGCAGTGAGTGGAACAACCACGGGTGTAGAAAATGGTCAGACAGTAACGGTCACCATTGATGGCAACACGTACACCACAACGGTAAGTAACAACACCTGGACATTGAATGTGCCAGTGGCAGACATTGCCAACTTTGAAGGAAGTGAAACCGTCACCGCCGATGTGAGCAACTTAGCTGGCAATGCCGCTACTCAGGCTACTCGGAATATCACCATCGATACCACAGCACCGACTATCAGCATCACGTTGGATGATGTGACCGCCGATAACGTGGTCAATGCCGCCGAAGCCGGAGGCAATGTCGCCATCACCGGCACCGTAGGTGGAGAGTTCAACACGGGGGATACCGTCACCCTAGTAATCAACGGCAATAACTA
>NZ_JACJTJ010000046.1:0-40333 GCF_014698605.1 Synechocystis sp. FACHB-383
AATCAAGATCGTAAGTCATGACTGATTTATTTATGGATTCTTGTGTTATTCTTCCAATATGTTACCATACAACTCCGACAAAACGTCTCAAAATTAAATAAATCAGCTATAATTCTGGCCATTCGTCGCCAAGATCATAAATTAATTGTGGGCCCCATGGGGGATACTCACTTACTAGATGCCGATGCCCTCATTTGCCTGGGCACAGTGGAACAACTCCGTACCCTCAACCAACTCCTTTGTCCCCTCAATCCGGCGCCGGTGCGTCTGCCCAAAAACCATCGCTAATATCAAGGAATGCCACCATTATGCTTTTCCACTTAGCTAATTTGCCCTACTGGTTGCTGCTGGCGGTGGGAGTGCTCTGCCTGGGGTTAATGATCATTTCCGGTGATGGAGATGAAGACCTGGACGTAGAAATGTCCTTAGAAGCTGGCTCCGATGTGGACATCACCCATTTGGATGTGGAGCTTGACCAGGGGGGAGCGATGGAAGAAGGGGAAGCGGTGCCCATGGCTCTGCAAGTACTCTCATTTTTTGGTTTGGGCAAAGTACCATTAATGATTCTCCTCGGCATCGATTTTAGCCTCTGGGGATTAATCGGCTGGATACTCAATGTGGCTGTCGCTACGGGAACGGGCACTATGCCTACTGAATTGCTGGGTTGGGCTGGGATAATTTTCCTGGTTTCCCTGGCCATCAGTCTTTGGCTTGGTCGCCTGGCATCCCGTCCGATCGCCAATTTATTTAAAACCTTTAGTCAAGATGTCAGTGCAGAGCGAGTCATTGGTTGCACCGGCACTGTCACCTCAAAAAAATTACCCTACCTAGCCAATGGCACCATCGGCCAAGCCCACGTTTACGACAATGCTGGCAACCTACTAACTTTGAGCGTCAGCCTACCGGATTGGGCCACCGTAATTCCCCACCATAACCAGGAAATTTTGATCATCGACCAGTCCCCCAAAGGTTACGGCTACCTGGCGATCGCCAAGGATAGTTCCGACGAAGATAAATGGTTAAAGTCTTGAAAGCCCAAACTTTGCCATCACCATTGCCATTCAGCCCACTCAGCCAAAATTTCACCATGGCAAGGCATTGTCTAGACTGGAGAAAAAATTGCGAGGATTAACCCCATGACCGTAGCCCTCGACCGAGAAATCATTTACCCCGACAGCGATGGACAGCCCATGGCCGACAACACAGAACAATTTGAGTGGATTGTCCTCCTCAAAGAAAATTTGGAATGTCTCTTCGCCCAAAACCCGGAGGTATTTGTGGGGGGAGACCTGCTGTGGTACCCGGTGGAAGGGCATCCAGAAATTCGTGTGGCACCGGACGTGATGGTGGCTTTGGGCAGACCGAAGGGAAAACGCGGTTCCTACCGTCAGTGGCAGGAAAATAACCAACCGCCCCAGGTGGTGTTTGAAATTTTATCCCCCGGCAATACCCTCAAGGAAATGACCAAAAAGTTAAAATTCTATGACCATCATGGCGTCGAAGAGTACTATATTTACGATCCGGATGACAATGAACTCACTGGGTTGCAACGAATCGATGGAGAGTTGACCATTATTGAGGAGATGGCCCATTGGACTAGTCCCTTACTGGGCATAAAATTCGAGTTGGATGACGAGACTTTGCGGGTTTATTATCCCGACGGCCGACCGTTTCTCTCCACGGTAGAATTAGCAACCCAGGCAGAGCAGGCATCCCAACGAGCAGAGCAAGAGGCTCAACGGGCTGAGCGGGAAAAACTCCGGGCAGAGTTGGCGGAAGCGGAAAACGATCGCCTCAAGGCATTACTAGCGGAGGCCGGCATTGATGTTTAACGGTTGTCCAGGCAACGGCAGGATCTATCGGGGAAATTAGCTATTGTTGCCAGCACCCCGGGCCTGTTTAGCCATGGCAATTAGTACTTGGTGGGCATCTTCAGAATCCTTCAGGGGTTGCTCAAATTCGATACGGATGGTTTTGGCACCCCCATCGCTTTCCACCACTAAATCCATGCCCGTAGGGTCAATGGCCTGCATCTGGGCAGTAGTCACGTCAGTCTGTTGGCCAAACACCTGGGCATAAAGGGCGATCGCCGAGGCGTGGTCTTCATTCATGTGCTTACAAATGCGGTCACTGATAGCCGGAGTAAGGGGATCAGCCATAGTTTTTAAGAATGAAACAATAAAAAATTTAAAAATTAACTAAGATTTTTTCCGGGGCAATGTGGGTTAGGAAAAATTCTTCCCCAGCGGAATCCTGCAAGGCTTCCAAATAGGATTCAATCCCCCTTGGTTGAGGCAAGGAATCCATATCTGCTAGATGTAACCCCAGAGCCGATTTCATTTGTGCTGTAGTTTCTTCCAAGTTTTCCCCGGTGGCGATACAGCCGGGCACGTCGGGACAGTAAGCAGAAAAGCCTGTGCCACTTTTTTCTAAGACCACAAGATATCGATCAATCATTTCAATCCTGCCTGTTTGAGGATACTGGCTCAGGTTCCTTTGCGAACATCATCACTCAATTTTCCTGAGACAGTCACTTTACCAGTTTTAGTAGGATGTTTAAACTGTCGATGACTACCAACAGTGTTCACCAAAAACCAACCATCTGATTCTAGCAATTTGATGATGTCCCGTACTTTTGTTGCCATTTCTGAATGACCAGACAGGGAAAGTATTGGACAAGAAAATGCTAAAGAAAACCCCCACCAAACTAGTGAGGGCAGCCTTCATCCAGACCTAGCCACGCCAGGTAACTTTCGGCAGAATATGTTTTTGATCCACCCGGTCTTTGTACTTGGTGGCAAAGTTCAACAGGGAATCAAGCAAAGAATCAGACAGAAAGTGGGGTTGCAGTCCCAGATCCAGCAGATTGGTATTGACGGCGTTGAAGTAATGTTCTTCCAGTTCCACCCGGGGATTTTCCAAGTGGTCGATTTCCACTTTCAGACCGAGATCTGCGCCAGCTTTTTGTACCATCTGGGCCAGGTCACCGACACTGAATAGTTCTGTGTACTGGTTAAACACCCGGAATTGACCTTTATCGGCCGGGTTGGCGATCGCCAGTTCAATGCAGCGCACCGTATCCCGAATATCCAGCAAACCACGGGTTTGGCCGCCTTTGCCGTACACCGTCAGGGGGTGGCCAATGGCCGCCTGGATACAAAAACGATTCAGGGCCGTACCAAATACACCGTCATAATCAAGACGGTTGATCAGCATTTCATCCATGCCGGTCTCATCGGTGAGCACCCCGTAAACGATGCCCTGGTTCAAATCAGTAGCCCGCAGACCCCAAATTTTGCAAGCAAAGTGGATGTTGTGGCTATCGTGGACCTTACTGAGGTGATAGAAACTACCGGGTTGTTTGGGGTACGGTAGGGTGTCTTTGCGACCTTTATGCTCAATGGTGATGTAGCCCTCTTCGATGTCAATATTGGGCGTACCGTATTCCCCCATGGTGCCTAGTTTCACCAAATGACAATCGGGGAAATCTTCCTTCAGTGCATAGAGCAGATTCAAATTGCCCAACACGTTATTGGCCTGGGTCAACACCGCATGTTCCCGGTCAATCATGGAAAAGGGGGCTGACCGTTGTTCCCCAAAATGCACCACCGCATCGGGCTGGAACTGGCGGAGGGAATTGGTCAAAAAGGGATAGTCGTTAATGTCGCCGATGAACAGGTCGATTTTTTTGCCGGTCAACTCATACCAACGATCAAGGCGTTGCCGGATGGGGGCGATCGGGGTTAGGGTTTCTGCCCCTAGCTGGGCATCCCAATAGCGGCGGACTAGGCTGTCCAAGATACCGACTTCATAGCCTTTGTTAGAGAGATACAGTGCCGTGGCCCAACCACAGTAACCATCACCGCCAATAACCAGAGCTCTCATATTAAATCCGAGTAAATGTCTATCACTGATATCTGTCCAATTTATCAGGTTGGGGGACAGCCAGGGGTTAAGACGGGGAACTATAATCAGACATTGTGCTGTTCATTGCTTTGCCCTATTTCCCATGAATGTTTCTCACCGTCGCTATCACATTATTACCTTTGGCTGTCAGATGAATAAGGCGGACTCGGAAAGGATGGCCGGCATTCTGGACAATTTGGGCATGACCTATACCGATGACCCCAACCAGGCGGATTTAGTCCTCTACAATACCTGTTCTATCCGAGACAACGCCGAGCAAAAAGTCTACTCCTACCTGGGAAGACAGGCCAAACGCAAACAAACGGAACCAGAATTAACCCTGGTGGTGGCGGGCTGTGTGGCCCAACAGGAAGGAGAACAGTTATTGCGGCGGGTGCCAGAGTTGGACTTAGTAATGGGCCCCCAACACGCTAATCGATTAGATCAGTTACTAGAACAGGTGTGGGCCGGTAGTCAGGTGGTGGCGACGGAAAGCTTGCACATTATGGAGGACATCACCAAACCCCGGCGGGAAAGTACCGTTAGTGCCTGGGTGAATATTATTTACGGTTGTAATGAACGCTGTAGTTATTGTGTGGTGCCCAATGTGCGGGGAGTAGAACAATCCCGTACCCCAGAGGCAATTTATGGGGAAATGACAGTCCTAGCCCAACAGGGATTTAAGGAAGTCACCCTGCTGGGGCAAAACATTGATGCCTACGGCCGGGATTTACCAGGCACTACTCCCTCGGGCCGCCACCTCCATACCCTGACGGATTTGCTCTACCATGTCCATGACATTGAGGGGATCGATCGCCTGAGGTTTGCCACCAGTCACCCCCGTTATTTCACCGAACGGTTAATTCAAGCCTGTCAGGAGTTACCCAAGGTCTGTGAACATTTCCATATTCCTTTCCAATCGGGGGATAACGAAATTCTTAAAGCTATGAAACGGGGCTACACCAGAGAAAAATATTTACAAATTATTGAAAAAATTCGTCGCTATATGCCCGATGCGGCCATTAGTGCCGATGTGATTGTTGGGTTTCCTGGAGAGACGGAAGCCCAGTTTGAAAATACCCTCCAACTCATTGAAGAGGTGGGCTTTGACCTGCTTAACACCGCTGCCTATTCTCCCCGCCCCGGCACCCCCGCCGCCTTCTGGGACAATCAGTTATCCGAGGAAGTGAAAGGCGATCGCCTACAGAGGCTAAATCATTTGGTTTCTACCCAGGCCATGGAACGTTCCCAGCGTTATCTGGGGCGAGTGGAAGAAGTGTTGGTGGAAGGGGAAAACCTCAAGAGTCCAGGGCAAGTGATGGGACGCACCAGGGGCAACCGCTTAACTTTCTTCCAAGGAGAGATTGGCGAACTTTTGGGCAAAAAGGTACCAGTAAAAATTACCGAAGCTCGGGCCTTTAGCCTCACTGGGGAAGCTTTAAGTTTAGTTACTGCCTAAGCAAAAAAGTTATGGCCCCGAAAAATTCCTGCCACAATGGAAATTGGCAAAAATCTAACAGTCCAATCTTTGTGGGGTGATAGTTATGGCTCTATATCAAGGTTTTTACATTGGTGCCCTGGGGCTAGCATTGGCTTCAGTTTGGCCCCTATCCGCCTCTGCCGTTACCCCCTCCTTCCCCCCGGTGGGAGAGAGCAGTCAAGTGGAAAGTGGCGATCGCCAACGTACCTACCTAACCCAAAACCAAGACACTACAATTTTTGAAACATTTAACCCCGACAGTGATGAGCAAAAACTAAATGGGACTGTAAACAAAGGAGATTTAAGTGCCACCATCAATTACCGCCAAGAGAAAAATGATGGCTATGAAAGTTGGTTTCCCACTGTCACCGTTAAATTTAAAAATAAAACCGTGGCTACCCTAGAAGGCTCAGAGTCCCCCATGCCCATCGCTTTGCTGCAGATTGCCGATATGGATCGGGATAATCCTTACCCTGCAGTAATTTTTGCGACCTATACCGGCGGAGCCCATTGCTGCAACGACGTCAAAATTATCACTAGCAATCAGGATGGCAGTGAATGGTCAGTGCAGGACTTAGGCTTTTTTAACGGCGGTCCCCACCAAGCCGTCGATCTAAATGGGGATGGCTGGTACGAGTACCCGGAAATAGATAATCGATTTCTCTACCTGTTTTCTTCCTATGCGGGCAGTGCCGCCCCAGCGCAGATTTTAGCCCTGGAAAATGGGGAAGTAGTGGATGTTTCCTTTGAACCCCGCTTTCAATTCATTCACCGGGAAAATGCCGAGTCCATGGAAAAAGAATTACCAGAAATAATGGCGCAAGATTGGGAAAAGAACGGGTTTTTGTCAGCCTATGTGGCCAATAAAGCCCTGATCGGAGAACTGGATGATGGCTGGCAGACCATGCTCAAATACTATGACCGTGACTCTGATTGGGGATTAAGCAATTGCTTGGAATACGATGACCAAAGTAACTGCTTAAAAGAGGTTAAATACGATTCTTACCCCGATGCTCTGCGAGCTTTCTTAATCGAAACTGGTTACATCAAGGAAGACTTTAGGGCTGATAAAACTACTTTTAACACTCTTTCTAATAAGCCCCCTTCCTAAACAATAATATTCTGACTGTTTCCACCAGAATGTCCCAGTCAAGGTTTAACGACCAGTTGTCAATATAGTACAAGTCTAGGCGGGCCACGTCGTCAAAACTGCCAATATCCGATCGCCCAGAAATTTGCCATAGTCCTGTCACTCCAGGCATTACCTGATGACGAATATGGTGCCAGGCATCAAACCTTTCCACATCCCTGAGAGGCAGAGGTCTGGGGCCCACTAAACTCATTTGCCCCATTACCACATTGAATAGTTGGGGAATTTCGTCCAGGCTACTGCGGCGCAAAAAATGTCCGAGGGGAATAATGCGGGGGTCCCGTTTGAGCTTGAACATGATGCCATCATCGTTTTCGTTGGCGGCTTCTAGATGTTGCTGGAGCAGGGGAGCATCGACCACCATGGTACGAAATTTCCACATTTGAAAAGTTTTGCCCTGGAGCCCCACCCGTTCTTGACGGAAAAAAGCCGGGCCTGGGGAGGATAATTTGATGGCCATGGCGATCGCCAAAAATAGGGGAGAAAGCAAGGCAATGCCCAATAAAGCCCCACCGTAGTCCAAAGCTCTTTTGAGGCGGTAATCTAACCCCACCAACAAGGGAATTTCCACCCGCACCGTGGGTAGACCAGCAAAAATTTCCGGCATGCCCCGGCGGTAGAGCATATCCCGGCTGGACGGTAATAGTCTGAGGGCAATGTTTTCCCCCCGTAAATGCCAGTACAAACTAGAGGCTAAATCTGCTTCAGGTAAGGCTTCGGCGAGAACTTCCTGGGCCCCGGATGCCAAAATTTGTTGCAAAGTATGATGGCTATGGGCTGTGCTGGCCAAGGCAACCCCCACCACTCGGTATTGGGAACGTCTCTCCAGGGTGACGGTGAGGTGCTGAATACGGTAGGAGGTGGCGATGAGGAAAATGGGAATAGCTTGGCGACTTTCCAGGGGACTAAGGACTAGGCTAGTCACAAAACGGGCTAGGGTGACAAAAATAATGCTAGTACCCCAAGCCGAAAAAAATAGGGAACGGGGCAGGTCGATCGCCGGGTCGTAAAAATATTTCGCCACCAGGGTGAGGAGAAAAACGTAGCTGATCAGTTTAATGACGCCGAGAAAGTTTTGGGTACGGGTTTGGGGGCGGTATAAACCAGCGTAGGTAAAAACAAGCAAAATAATGGCGGCGTAACACCAAAATAAACTTGGCAATCCCCACCACGTCCACCAAACAAATTCGGGCGGGGGGGGGGAATAAAAATCATTGAGGCGATGGGCGGCAATCCAAGCTAACAATAGGGCCCCAAAGTCCGCCCCTAGCAAAAAAATTAGCTTCAACCACTGGGGAGGAGCTAAATGCACCCCGGTAAAATTATGGGGAGCCCGAATGTCCGTCGCTAAAAATTTTTTACCAAACCAATTATTCATCCGTTGTCGCTGGGGGGCGCCATGAACGATCGCCGTTGCGTTCAATCTAAGCCTACCCCTTCCACTGCCGGAGCAAGTCAGACTTTAACGTATTGTTGCAGTAACTTTTCCCATTGGCTGACGGGGGCCCGGGGGGATAACCTCGGCAAAGTAATTTCCCCCGTCGGCGATCGCCACACTAGCACCGGAATTTCATATTGGTAGGCGGCCCACCATTGTTCGTTGGTGGTAATGTCACGGACTTCTAGCTCAATGTTCAGGCTGTCAATTTGGGCTAATTTTTCCATTAATCCTTCACAGAGATGGCAACCGGGCTTGCTGTATAAAATTAATTCCATAATGTTGCGATTAGTTTTCACCATTGGTGCCGTCTTGTCTGTTTCCACTTTAAGAGCCAGGAAAACCTAGGTAGCCCCTTAGCCCCTTAAAAATGAGTCCTGGTGCCCAGGGAATAAAACCAGGCGATCGCCGACAGAATTAATAATAAAACCACCAGCCAATCCCCCCAACGGCTATAGGGGCTGAGATGCTGACGACGGTAAATGGGGGCGGCATGGATTTGATACTGGTTCATGGCCGATAACCAGAGGGTCTCCCCCCGGGGATTAATGATGGCGGAAAGGCCGGTGTTGGTGGCCCGGGCCAGCCATCGATCGCCTTCAATGGCTCGCATCACATCCAGGGCATGGTGTTGGGTGGCCATGGTGTCGCTGTAATGGGCATTATTGGCGCTAGAAAGAATAAATTCTCCCCCCTGCAATAGCTGGGCCCGCAACAGATGGGGAAAGGCAGACTCGTAGCAGATGACCACCGCCGCTGGGCCAAAGGGAGTGGATAAAACCTGGGGGCGATCGCCAGGGAGTAACTGCTCTTTGAGGGGGGAAAGCCGTTGGATTAATTGCCCCAAAACGTTACTAAGTGGAATATATTCCCCCAAGGGTACCAGCTTAACTTTATCGTAGCGCCCCCGTAATTGTCCTTGGCTGTCAATGGTAAAGAGGCTATTGGTGTAACCATCTCCCTTGGTGCCATAGGCCCCCAACCACACCGGCACTTGGGTTTGCAAAATAGCTTGGTAAAAACCACTCCTGGCCACCACCGTTTCCCAAAGATAGGGTAAGGCTCCCTCCGGTGTAAGTACGATATCCACTCCCTGCCCCGCCAGTTTTTCATAGCCCTCTGTATAACCGGCGATCGCCAGGCGCCAACCTTCACTATTAAACTTAATTTGATTGGGGATATTACCTTGGATAATGCCCACATTAATGCTTTGTTCCGGTACATCTGCCAAGGGTTTTTGGTAAAGTAACCACCCTCCCCCCTGACAACCAAGCCAGATCACCATAGCCAGGAATAAATAAGGCCAAATACGGCCATGGTTGTTAGAGGTTTTAGCGTCTAAAAAATCCATTAAACCTAAAGCCAACAGCCCATTAATGGCCACAATAAAAGCGGTTAATAACGCCGGCCCACCCAAGGCTCCCCACTGCAAAAAATGTAACTGACTGGGGCTTTGGGTATAGGCCACCGGACTCCACCACAGAATGGAATGGCTCCAGAGGATTTCCAAAGTACACCAACTGGCGGTGCCCCAAAGAATAAAGGACAAATTTCTAAAAATAGGATTAATCGTTGTCCGGGATGTGGTAACTCGCCAAACCGCCATGGCCCATAACCAAACCCATACCAGGACAATGCCCCAAGCTGTGATGGCCAACCAACAAAAAGCGGCGATCGCCAAGCTAGCTAACCAAGGCACTCCTAACCAAGTGAGGGGATGGACTCCGGTGATCCAGAATAAGGCGATGCCATAAAATCCTCCTCCCCAAGCGATAGCTGTTATCAACCTTGAAATTAAAAATTGTCTGAGCTGGGTAAAATTAAGCTTAGTGGGATTAGCTCTAAAAACCCAAAGCCAGAGGGGAATTTGTCCAAACCAAGCTGCGTAAGTCCAACCTAAAGGAGCGGTAGCCAAACCCATAGCTATACCTCCCAACAATAGGAAGGTAAAACTTTTAGCTACGGTGCTGAATTTGTGGTTATCCAATCAGTTTTAATTCCCTAAAAATTCCAACTAAAGTTGCTGGGCTCGACTTTGGGCTTGGTCAATTAGGGTTTGGGCCTGGTCATAAACGGTGGTGCCTGGCTGTACCTTTTGTAGTTGATTAATAATTTGGCTAATTTCCCCCTTAATACGGTTGCGACCTTGACTATCACTGCTGGGAGGCAGATTAGTTAATAGGTTTTGAATTTGAGTTTGGGCTTGGTCAAATTGGGCTATAGCTCCCTGTTCCGCCGCTAAATTGATACGAATTTTACCAAGGGTTTCCGTATATTCCGCCAAAAAGGTTTGGGCTGACAAATATTGGGCATCTTGGGGTTGCACCATTTGCAATCTTTGGATGGCTTCTTGGTACAAATTAAGCACCTCCTGCCATTGATTCACCGTTAGAGGGGCCTGGGCAATGGTTTGATCGGCCCGCTGGGCAAATTGCTGGGCTGCCATCACCATGGTTTGGGTTTGATTTGTACCCGCCACTAAACCCGCCACCTGTTGAAATTCCTGTTCATAGTTGCGCAAACGATTGGTGGTTTGACTCCCGGCCAAGGTTTTTTCCGGGATTAGGGTCAATTGATTGATGGCCCCTTGCCAACTCGCGATCGCCCCTTGCCGTTGTTCGGGGGTAGTGGCCTGTTCATAACTAGTTTTGGCTCCTTGGATATTCTGCTCCGCCGTAGTCAGGGCCGATAGGGCATTTTTTTCCTGAAAAACCCTGGCTTCCATGCGCCCCACCTCGGCCCGGGCCCGCTGAAATTCGTCAAAGGTAAAATTCCAAGAACAGCCCCCCATAAATTGGCAAACTTTCACCGGCTCATAGCCAAGGAACCACACGGGCAACTGGTCTAAATTTTGTTGAGCGAGGCGCACTTTTTCCGCCCCCAATTCAATATCCGCTGCGCTGGTGGCATTATTCACCAACTGATCCGCCTGTTCTCCATGGGCGATCGCCTCGCGGTAATTCCTATCCATACTCAGGTAACTGGGCAAAAGCAACATGGGAGCCACCCGAGCCACCGGCCGCCGCACCATCGGGTAGGGTAAATTCACCAACCAAATTAAGCCCATAAAACCCACCAACCCGGCCCCCACCACTCCCCCGGCTGTCAGCCAGAGCCGCCATTGCTGGGCCGTATTTAACTTTGCTGCCTTGGCTAGGGTTTGATCGGCCATGGTAGGGAACATATCCGTCACCTGCCCAGCCAAATCTTCCTTCCCCAGGGGTTTACCCCTTTCCTGGGCCAATTGGTTTAAACGTTTGAGGACAATGTCCTTTTGCACCTCAAAACCGAGGGATTCCGCTTCCCGATTGATTTCCTTGGTTAAAAATGACTTTGCTTTGGCATTGAGACGCATAACGGTTTCTCCCCCTTAGACCGAAACGCAACGGCGGACTATTCCCATTCTATTTTGGCTTGATGGTGTTGCGAGACCATCACTCAAATCAGCGATCGCCAGAGGGTTTGGAGTTTAAGCTCAATTTCTGCCACTTCCTTGAGGGGATCGGAACCAGCCACAATGCCAGCCCCGGCGTATAGTCTGGCTCGATTGCGAGAAAGGAGAGCGGAACGAATACCGACAATAAATTCGCTATTGCCTTCGCTGTCTAGCCAACCCAGGGGAGCGGCATAGAGATTGCGGTCAAAGGTTTCATGGCGACGAATTAAATCTTCGGCGATCGCCACAGGGACACCGGCCACCGCTGGGGTGGGGTGGAGTTGTTCCACCAGGGTCAGGGGATGGATGTGGGGAGGTAGGGGGGCTTGGATTTGGGTCCAGAGATGCTGGATATTGGCTAATTTGAGCAACTTCAAGGAAGAAGCCTGGGGGCTTAAGCCCAATGCCCGTAGACGCTGGAGCAGATAATCCAACACCGCTTGGTGTTCCCGTAATTCCTTGGGATTGTGCAATAACTGTTGCCCCAATTGGCGATCGCCTTGGACATCCGCAGCCCTAGGGGCCGAACCGGCCAGAGCATCGGTGACTAACTGTTGATTATGCAAACTCAGTAATCTTTCTGGGCTAGCCCCCACAAAACAGTCTCCCTGGCCATTGCCCCAGGAAAATAAATGGCAATCTCCATACTGTTGCCGCAGTTTTTGTAAACAATGGGCCGTATTGAACCGACAACCATAGTCCAAATCCAACGCCGTTGCCAACACCACCTTACTTAATCTCTGCTGGGCAATTTCCTCCAAGCTAGAGGCGATCGCCGTGGAAAGCTTAGCCACTTCTATTGCCGTCAGCCGGGGAGCCCTTGCCAGCATGGGAGCGGTATGGTTATCCCTGGCCGGTTGCACCCGACGGATAGCGCTGAGCATTGCACCGATAAAATCCACCAAATCGATAATATCGGTATTGCAATCCAGACTAACTTGCCAGCTTAATAGGCAATGCTGAGACGTTTTCACCACCTGGATTTGGGGTAAAAACAAAAAGGAATTAGCAAAGGGATTGCGGTTGGAGCTGCGGTCAAAAAAGCTAAAGCCACAAAAAATATAGGGGCGCTGACTCCGGCCTTGGGCATTGCCAATGGGCACTAAACGCTGGAAACAGTCCTCGGCAAACTGTTGGGCCAGTCTAAAACGATACTTGCCGGAAATCCTCAGGGACTGGCAAATGCCAAAAGCCAGTATGGTTTCCCCCCGCTGGGGGTTTTCACCGTAAAAATGAACTTGATCTTGAACATTGAGGGCCCCAAACACCGCCAGGGGATCAATCTTGCCTAAGTTTTCCGTAAAGCTCCATAGGCACCGTTGGCCAGGGGCAAGACCCCTCTGCTGTCCCAACAGATAACCGTGCAGAACTGAGGAATTATCGAGGGAGCATGGATGACGGTCGAGGATGGGTGTCGCAACGGACATCAGGGACGATCAGAGATTATCAATCAAAATTATCGAGTTTCGGAGACCGCTGTACCCATTACCCAAAGCGGGTGAGGGGAATCGAACCCCTATCATTAGCTTGGAAGGCTAAGGTTTTACCACTAAACTACACCCGCGTGTTGTCCTAGCGTTCCTAAGATTAACATATTTTGCTTGGAGTTTTGTCAGGAGAACTTTCCCGTTGGCCACCTTTCCCTCCGCTCAGTCTTCCCCCTGGCGTTTATTGCCCTACATCCAAGCCCCCGGCAATTTACAGATGGCGTTGGATCAATGGTTATTGGAAGATTATTTTCCCCGCACCGGGCGATCGGTGTTGCGCTTTTACGGTTGGTCTCGCCCCACCATTTCCTTGGGTTATTCACAAAAGTCTCCCCCAGCCCATTGGCGGCAGTTAACTTGGCAAGGGCAACCCCTGGCTTTGGTGAGTAGGCCCAGTGGCGGCCGGGCGGTGTTACATCACAAGGGTTTAACCTATGCTGTGGTCACGAGGGCAACCGGGGGCAAACGGGGGGAAATTTATCGGCACATTTGTCAATTTCTCATCCAAGGTTGGGGCCAGTTGGGGCTTCCCCTAACCTACGGCCAGGGGGGGCGGGGTTATATCCACAATGCTAGTTGCTTTAGCACCGCTACGGTGGCGGATTTAGTCAGCTCCACAGGGGACAAATTAATTGGCAGTGCCCAACGGCAAACTTCCAGTGCCCTTCTGCAACATGGAGAAATGATCTTGAACGGCGATCGCCATTTGTTTGAATTTGTCTTCGGCCAACCGGCCCCATGGCAAAAAACCATGGCAGAGTTAACTGGTTATCCAACTTTGCCCCAGGTTTTAGAGGTTTTGACCACTTCAGCCCGACAGCATTTTCAAGCTCAGGTACAGTGGGAACCCCTCACCCTCCAGGAATGGGCCATGGTGAAGGAAAAGTGCAGGAGTGCTAAAGCGGATTTTGGCTGGACTTCCTGCCCGTTGTGAGTCAGTTTGAAGCTGACCTCCATTCGTTGATAAACTCCTATTTTTGGGTTGAGGCTTGGTAAGGAATCCTTGCTCTTTTGAAACCATTGCAGGATGTCAAAATTGAATTAGTGCAAAATAAACACTAATCAGTCAAATCCGCCAGAATTTGCTCTAGTAAACGTTTTTTCAGGGTTTCCAAACCAATCCCCTGGGCTGCCGCCAAAAAAATCGCCTGGGGATAATCTGCTTGGGCCTCTGCCAAAGCTTCACTGGGCACCTGGTCAATTTTGTTAAACACCATCACCATAGGGGCCGTGGCCAAGGGCATTTCCGCCAAAATATTGGCCACCGAGTCGATCTGTCGTCGCCAAGCCCGGTCGGATAGATCCACCACCTGGAGTAATAGATCTGCTTCTGTCACCTCTTCCAAAGTGGCCCGAAAGGCATCCACCAAAGCATCGGGCAATTGATGGATAAAACCCACCGTATCCGTGAGCAAAATTGGCTGGTAGGTTTGATTATCCGGGTCAAATAGGGATAAACGCCTGGTGGTGGGGTCTAGGGTGGCAAACAGTTGGTCAGCGGCGTAGATATCAGCCTGGGTGAGGGCATTGAGTAAAGTAGATTTGCCCGCATTGGTATAACCGACGATCGCCACGGTGGGGACAGCCTGTTGTTGCCGTTGATTCCGGAGCCGGGAGCGATGGGACTGGAGTTCGTTAACCTGTTTTTGGAGCTTGGCAATGCGACTTTGGATGGTACGCCGTTCTGTTTCCAGCTTGGTTTCCCCTGGGCCCCTGGTGCCGATGCCTCCCCCCAACCGGGACATACCCTGACCCCGGCCTACTAGTTTGGGTAACAGATATTCCAACTGGGCCAATTCCACCTGTAATTTCCCAGCCCTGGATTGGGCCCGCTGGGCAAAAATATCCAAGATCAATTCGGTGCGGTCAATGACCCGAACTCCACAGCGTTGTTCCAAGTTGCGCACCTGGGCAGCGGATAGATCCCGGTCGAAAACCACTAGATTGGCCCCCGTAGTTTGCACCGCCAAGGCCAATTCTTCCACTTTGCCTTCCCCTACTACGGTTTGGGGATGGGGTTTACTACGATTTTGCTGCATTACCTGGAGCACCTGGGCCCCGGCGGAATCCACTAGTCGTTCTAACTCCGTTAAACCTTCGGCAAAGCTCTGGTCATCCAACTCACTGGTTTTAAGTCCCATGACCAGTACCCTTTCCTGCCCTGCTTCCACCTGACGGGCGATGAATTCTCGTTCAAATTCTGCCTCTAGGTTTTCCACCAAATCCAGGATGGCTTCTTCTGCTAAATCTTCCAGGGCCACCGCCGGGGAAACTACCCAATCGGCCACCCTATCCCCCATATCGTCACTGCTTTGGGGTAATAAATGGGCCAAATATCCCGTATCCACATAGCCAGTTACGCCGCCGCCCCGTTTGGCAAAACCCTGGCCAGTAACACTGAGCACCACCAAGGCATCCAATCTTTGCAGGGCCATGGCAATTAAACTAGATTCCTTGGGGGCTTCCCCCTTTAAATCCGTGGTGAGGCAACGAATGCCGGATAGTCTTTTTTCCCCATAACGAGGTAATTCCAAAGGCGGAATTTGGGTTTGCCGGGGCGTGCCCACCCCCACCCGGATAATTTGTCCCCGCCGGTTAACGTACACCGAAACGGGCTGTTTAATTTCCTGGCTGATGGCTCCTAAACGTTGGGCCAATTCCATCGTCAGCAGGCGATCGCCGGGGAGACGTTGTTGATAGAGGCGTTTTAGTTGCTTAATTTGACTAGTTTTGAGCCGTTGGGCTTGGCCGTAGATGGTATCGATAGGCTTTGGTCCTAATTGGTATGGATGATGGAGACAAAAACAGGGGCTGAATTGCCAGCCTAATGATCAATCCTGCCATAAACGACGCCGGCTTTTACCCCGCAACCGTTGGTGGGTATCCCGCAACAGGTCTGGAATCGCCAGATTATGGGGACATCGGGGCAAACAATCGCCACAGTCGGTGCACCGATCGCCTTTTCGACCGGGAAACCAGTGCCCGGCATTTTCTAACATTTGATAGCGATATTGACCAAAATTTTCCATATCAAAGGCAACGGCCAAATTACGCAGACGTAAAATTTCGGGAATATTAATTTCTTCTGGGCAAGGTAAGCACTGATAACATTGGTGGCAAGCAGCGGTGCCCAATGCCTGGTGTTGATGGTGGCGTAAATTCTCTAAAATTGCCTGTTCTTGCTCACTTAAGGGCTCCAGGCGATCGCCGAGGGATAGGGGTTCGTCCAATTCCTCAGGTATGGCGGGGCCAATACTAAGGGTAGTGATGCGGGGATCACTCAGGAGAAAACGGTAGGTTAACCCCAGGGGAGTAAAGGGGTGGCAGAGGTTTTGCAAAGTCCGGGGTGGTGCGTATAGTTGACCACCCTTATCTGCGGGAGAAATGATGAAAATGCCCATATCCCGCTGGTGGGCCGAGGCGATCGCCGGGGCGAGGTGTTGATTAAACCAGTAGTAATGCAGGTTAACGAAGGCAAATTTCCCCGAAGCAATCACTTCCTGCACTAGGGGCAAACTACCGTGGGTGGAAAAACCAAGATGTTTAAATTTCCCCTGTTGTCGAGCCTTGTCTATCACTGGCCAAAGTTGCTGTACCCATTGCCAATGCTGGGGAGTGTTAATGCCGTGGATGGCAAAGCAGTCTAAATAGTCCACCTGGAGTCGTTGCAGAGAACGGTAAAGGCCCTGGATAAATTGTTCTGGATTTTCCGTGGGACAAACTTTACTGGTGAGGTTTATTTCCCCCCGGTTGAAGCTTTTTAGCAATGGGCCTAAATAAGTTTCACTTTCTCCATAGGCCGCCGCCGTTTCAATGTGGTTAATGCCCGCCCCCAAGCCCTTGGCCACCGTGGCTGCAAATTGCTGGTGATCGCCCAGGCCCCGCATAGTACCCAGGGAAAAAACGGATAAATTTAACTCGGTGCGGCCAAAACGACGGTATTGCAAAGGTTAATTTTTATGGAAGTTGAGGTGGGAATTTTTTCATCTACCAGCTGACATCGCTCAGATCCGCCTGTTGCAGGTTAGTGCCCACTAAATTGGCCCCCCGCAAATTGGCCCCCTTGAGGTTGGCTCCGGTAAAATCCGCCTGGGTCAGATTTGCCCCCCGGAAATTGCCATAGCGTAAATCTGCGCCCCGAAAATTAGTCTTTCTCAAATTGGCCCAGCGCAAATCAACGGCGATCGCCGCCACCGCACTAAAATCCGCTTCCGGGGCATAGGCTTGGTGGAGATGGGCCCCCATTAATTGGGCTTGGCTAAGGTTGGCTCGGTAAAGTCTTAAACCGTGGGCTTCCGCTTCGGTAAAAACGGCCTGACAAAAAAGGGCTTCATTGGCATCACTTTCAGTTAGATCCGCCTCGCTCAAATTGCAGCGATTGAGCGTAGCTCGACAGAGGTTAGCCCGGCGCAAATTACTTTTGTGCAGACTGGCGGCGATCAAGTTAGCATCCGTTAAATCCGCCCCTTCCAGATTGGCAAAGCGTAAATCACAGCCGATCAGGGTAACTTGGCTGAGGTCCCCATGGGGAAATACTAGTCCAGCCAAATTTTGATTGGTCAGTTCCAAATCTTGGGGATCATGGCCATTGACCAATAAATTAGCGGCCCCGGTGTTTAACCAGCCTGGGGTATTGATGGGGGTAGGGGACAAACCGTTGCTCATAATGGTTTTTATTCTAACTTGCCCATGGCAACATCCCTTATTCTGAACTGGCCAGACCATAACCTACCGCTGTTAACATACGGCTAATGAAATGGAGGTTGCTGAAAAACTTTTTAACTTCAGCTCACCAAAAGGTCACCGTTAACAATTGGTCTAAACTTTCGCTAAACGGATTGGCTTCAGGCAAGGAAAGCGTCGGGTAAAGATCTTGAACATCGGCAAGTGCTTCCTGCCACACGGCTGGAATCAATGCTTCGCCATAATTTTTGAGGCTAGGAGAGTCCCTTAATAGCCGTCGGATCTGTTTCCGTTGTTCTTTGATCGTGATTTCCCAGCCACGATTATCATAGGCACTATTGATATAGCCGCGTTTGAGTAGATGCTCCAGCAAAACTTCCAAGCGATTTTCTAGCTCATGTTTTTCACTACGACCCAAAGCAATAATTTCCTCTTCAATATTTTGCCAGTCAATCTTCTCCATCTCATGTTGTTGCAGATATCGAGCCTGTTCTTCTGTCCAGCTCACAAAATCTGTGTCATAGAGTTGTTTTTTCATAGGTTTTAATCAGATTTGTTGATTTATATAAACTTTAATTCTTACCCGCTAAAATATAGCCCATGGCTAGTAAAATGGCGCTGATAAAGTGTAGATTGACAGCAATGAATTTACAGTTGCTGACCTTCTCCGGTTGGTCGTGGTATTGCCCCACATGGCGAATTAATTGTCCGGCCAAGGGCACACTGGCCATTACCAATAAGGTTTGCCAAGGAGCAAGGTTAAGCAAAACTCCGATCGCCGTGATCAAATAAAGACTAATTACGGAAACAGTTAACACCTGGGAGCCTAGCTTGGTTCCTAAACGAACAATGGGGGATTTTTTACCGGCGGCTAGGTCATCTTCTACCTGATGGAAGTGGGAACAGAACAGAATAATGGCCGTGCTAAGCCCCACAAAAATGCTAGGGGTAAGCAAATCCCAGCTAAAACTTTGGGTCTGGGAGTAATAGGCGGCGGCGATCGCCAAGGGACCAAAGGTAATCAAACAAATTAATTCCCCCAAACCTAGGTAGCCCAGGCGGAAAGGGGGCCCTTGGTAGGTGTAGCCCAAAAAGATGGCCACCCCAATTAACTCCAACACTGTCCAATCCTGGGCCAGCCAGCCCATGCTCATTAGCCCCAGCACACCGGCCAGCAAGAAAAAATTACTAATTAAAAAAACCAGATTGCGATTGCCGGTCAAATTAACCACTGAATGGGCCTTACGCACATCAATGCCCGTGTCACTGTCAAACACATCATTGCTCAGGTTGATCCAAGCAATAATGGCGATCGCCGACAGCAAAAAGATGGTAAAAACATCGCCCTGCCACTGCCCAGTCAGGCCATAGGCCACCGCTGAACCAACGGTAATGGGCACCACTGCCACCGTGTACATGGGGGGCTTAATGGCCGCCAGCCAAAGTTTGCGGGTCGAAGGGGCCGTAGATGGCACTAAGGGAGAAGATTCGGTCATAACAGAGCAACAGAGCTAATTCAAATTACCTGGGCTTCCGCCTCCAGTTGGTTCAAAGGTACGAAACACTCCCCTGGCAACAGCACCGGCTGACGATTGAACATCAGTTGACCCCGGTGGGTTTCTTTATGGATGGCAATGCCCAGGGGTTGCTTTTGGGATTTGGGGTGGAGCATGCGATAACTGCGGTAAATTCGCCGGGCCATGCGCAACATCTTGGGGTCTAGGGGCATGGGCACGCTCCTGTACTCCACATCAAAGTCGCTCTCATCAGGAATAAAAACCATAATAAACTCCCCACTCAGGACGCATATGTGTTCTAGCCTTTGACCGAAAAACGTCAGCCAGGTTAGCCATCATCATAAATAACAATAGGGTTTGACGTAAGGGCCGCCCCAGAAGATTCTTACTTACTCGACCAAGATCTGATTTCGACCCGAAATAACTGCCTGGGGGGAAGTCATTGAGGTAAAGTTTGTCTAGTTTTTTGGTAGATTGCAACGATCCTTACATGTCATCCAGGATGCCCAACAATTGCTCTCCCATTTGCCGACAGCCCACCAATTGGGTGCCAGGGGAAAGAATATCCCCGGTGCGGTAACCCTGGGCCAGGACTGTTTTTACTGCTCCCTCTAGGCGATCGGCTGCCTGGGGTTGGTCCAAACCGTAGCGCAACATCATGGCCGCACTGAGCACCTGGGCCAGGGGATTAGCCTTATCCTGACCAGCAATATCCGGGGCTGAACCGTGGACGGGTTCAAATAGTCCCGGGCCGTCACTGCCCAAGCTAGCGGAGGGTAACATGCCAATACTGCCCGTTAACATGGCCGCAATGTCGGAGAGAATATCACCAAATAAATTACCCGTCACAATGGTGTCAAATTGCTTCGGACTGCGCACCAACTGCATGGCCGCATTGTCCACATATAAATGGGATAGTTCCACATCAGGATAATCCCCGGCGATCGCCATCACCCGATCCCGCCACAGTTGGGACACATCCAATACATTAGCCTTATCTACTGAACAGAGTTGGCCCCGTCGTTTTTGGGCCGTTTCAAAAGCTACCTTGGCAATGCGGTCAATTTCTCCCACCGTGTAGGCCATGGTATTAACCCCCCGCTTTTCCCCCGCCTCCGTCTCAAAAATACCCTTCGGTTTACCGAAATAAATCCCACCGGTCAATTCCCGTACCACCATGATATCTACCCCTTCCACCACTTCCCGTTTGAGGCTAGAAGCATCAACCAACTGGGGAAAAATGGTCGCGGGACGTAGGTTCGCAAACAGCCCCAGCCCTTCCCGGATGGCCAACAAACCAGTTTCTGGCCGTTGAGCCCTGGGGAGATTGTCCCAGGCATAGCCCCCGATCGCCGCTAACAGTACCGCATCACTATCCTTCGCTTGGGCCAGGGTTGCTTCCGGTAGGGGTTGGCCCGTAGCATCAATGGCCGCCCCTCCGATTAAAGCTTCCTGAAAATTGTAGGCAAAACCAAATTGGTCCGCCACTTTGCGTAATACTGCCACCGCCACTGCCATAATTTCGGGGCCAATGCCATCGCCGGGGAGCAAGGTTACGTTATAGGTCTGGGACATGGTAGTGGAAAAACTGGAAAAACTTCGATTAAATAACTGGATTTAGACGGACTCTGGAAAGAGATCCCATAAACCTCCCCAGTGTAGAGGATTGGGGACGCAGATCAGAAACTTCAACCACCGGCGATCGCCTTCCAGCAAATACCCCTCCCCCAAAGTTTAGGGAAAGGGTAAATGGTTCCAAGAAGATGTCTAATTTGCCTGCAGTTCTACCCATAAGTGGGAGAGAAAGAGGACCTTTAAAACATCATCATAGGAAGGTTGATGGAGAAAACTAGGCCGCCGCTAAGTTAGCCGCCACAAAGTCCCAGTTGACCAACTTACCGAGGAAATCGGCAATGTAATCAGGACGACGGTTTTGATAATCTAAATAGTAAGCGTGCTCCCATACGTCCATGGTTAACAAAGGAGTTTGACCAGCGGTCATGGGGTTTTCAGCGTTGCCAGTTTTGGTCACTTTCAAAGTGCCATTGTCCAACACCAACCAGGCCCAACCGCTACCGAATTGGGTGGCTCCAGCTTGTTTGAAAGCTTCCACAAAGGCGTCAAAGCTACCAAAGTCAGCGTTGATTTTATCAGCCAAGGCACCAGTGGGCTGGCCACCGCCACCGGGTTTCATGCAATTCCAGTAGAAACTGTGGTTCCAGGCCTGGGCGGCATTGTTGAACAGACCGGCTTTGCTCGCATCTCCGGCAATAGCTTTAATTACGTCTTCGATAGATTTATTGTCTAGGTCTGTACCAGCCACCGCTTCATTAAACTTACTAACGTAAGCGGCATGGTGTTTATCGTGGTGGAACTCCAGAGTGCTTTTGGAAATGCAGGGTTCCAGGGCGGTGTAGTCGTAAGGTAAGTTGGGTAGTGCGTAAGCCATTATAAATTTAAATTCTCTACTCAATAGGGGATTCCATGGCTCCCACTTTACCCTAAAGTTTCCTCGGTTAAAAGGTCGGTAATCCGGTGGAGAACCGCACAAAAGGGAAAATCTTGTCGGTGGGCGTGAGCAGGCAAAAAAGTAAAAAAGCTTTGGTGATCATCCCAGTCAATTAGGTCCAACAGTTTTTAAAAATCGCCCCGAGCGACTCAAAAAGTCAAAGAGAAAAATTGCCATCGTCCATTTCTAGCACATTGGCTAGGTCAAAGTTTTCCTCGTCATTTATAAAAATATCAAAGTTCTCCGGCAGACTCCCTGAAACTTCAGCCGACGATGCCGTCGCAGACTTTTGCTTAGCAGTCCTTACTCGTCTATGTTTTTTCTCTTCCCTACCCTTTGGATTGCCACTGGCCGACCGTCGGTGTTTTTGTCGTTTAGGCTCCGCCCGAGTTGTTTTTATCGGCCGAACACGATCAGCACATCCCTTGGCCAATTCGTGAGCGCTAAAAGCCGATTGACTAGCCATGTCTCCCTTAAGATGGGCGATAAAATAGTCCACCGTTTCTTGCTTGAGCAAGCCCAGCAGTACCGCCGTGGCTCCAAAGCGCAGTCCCAATACCTTTTGTTCCTGGAGAATTTGGTCAATCTGGCATTGATTCAACAGGTCCGCCATTTGCAGGTAATGCCCCAAGGGCATAGGGTTGGAGCGGTAAATTAAATCAAACCATTGGTTAACAAAAAACTCGATGGTGTCCTTGGTCAACCAGCCGTGGAGAACAATTACTTCCCCAATGAGGTAATCAAAATGTTGTTGATTGTTAACCGCAACCTCTAATTGGGCCGGGGTAATCAGACCGGCTTCCTGTAAAACCAATCCTAATCTTTTGCGCCCCGATGGTTGGGGTGGACTCATAACCTTGCTTTGACCTACTTTGATCCAGGCTACTCTGACTGAGACTTTAGGAAAACAAGATTATAGCTACTTAATCCCCATTTTTGTCATTTAGAAGAATTATTCAGGGAGATTAAGACTGGCTTTGTCCTTGACGAGAAAGTTTTTAGCCGAGAAAAGGGCAATTAACAAAGCAAAATAGCCACAGAAGGCAACGGCAATCAGATTAGACATTTAGTTAATTTTTGTAACGGGAGTTATTGCTTTAAGCATAGGGGAAAATCTCTGCTTTTAGCTTTGGGATTGCTTATTGCACCAATAGTAGAGATTAATGTTTGCTAAAAAGCCTGACAATAGAGTAATTTCAATGTCTACGGTGGCGGCCGGTACCGGCAAATTTCAGAATTACGCCAAAAAAAAGTTGGCTCAGCTCAGTCTGGGCAAGGTGTTAACAGAGGCTAGCTCCAGTCCTGTTGTTCCTCTGTACTTTGCTTGGTGTGGGCGGCCCCACTGGCGTAGAGGGCCCTAGTTTGGGCAAAGAGTTCTTCTTCAGTCAGATGCCATTGCTGAAGCACGGTGTCCAAATCTCGCTGTAAGCTCCGGGCCCCGGGGAAATTTTTGTAACGAATTCTCAGCCGTGCCAAGGACAACAGGTGGGGAATATCGGCGGGGGATTGTAACAGGCGATCAACAACGGCCTGGTCTTTACTTGCTTGGGGATGGGTTTGCTCTCCGATCGCCATGGTTTTGACTCCTGACAAATTTTCAAAAACGGCAAAAGTTAAGCCTGGCCGGCCAAGTTATTGCCATTGGCTTTTATTGGGGAAGAGGAGGTTCTGCCCCGTTTTCTCCTTCACTGGCCCCCAAACGGGTCTGGGCACTGGCCCACTGACTAGCAACAATAGCGACCAGCAGCCACCATAAAGTGCTCACCGGGGGACGGTACCAGACGGTGTCCACAAGACCGTGCACCAATAAACCGGCGATCGCCGCCAGGGCTCCCATGATCCAGATTCCTTCCGGGGCTAGGGTTTGGCGACAGCGTTTAACCAATTGGATTCCTTTGCCCAGAGTAACGGCCAACAGCCAGAGCATACAGGTAAAACCGACTATACCCGTTTCCACCAAAATTTCTAGGTAAATGGAATAGGCACTCAGGGCAGTGAAGCGGGGGCGCATATAGTAGGGATAAATTTGGTTAAAGGCTTCGTTGCCTGGACCAATGCCAATGATGGGACGGGCTCGGATCATGGCCTTCACTCCTTCCCAGACGTTGATGCGGAAATTATTACTGCTGTCTTCCCGACCGGCAAAAATACTCATGGCCCTAACCCGAATTGGTTCCACCGCAATTAAGGCCCCTCCGCCCAATATCAACGCCACGGCGATCGCCAGGGGCAAAGACCACCGTTGCCAAAATTGGGGTAATCGGGGCAGCCACCAGAAGTAACAAAGGGCAAAAAAGGTCGCACCCAGGGCCAATACCGCCAGCCAACCGCCCCGGCTCTGGGTAAAAAATAAACAGAGGAGATTGGTGATCACCATGGTTGCCCCCAGTAACTTAGGCCACCACCGTCGCCACACCACTAAGGCGCTCAAACTCAAACCAGTCATGGGTACCAGGTAGGCCGCTAATAGGTTGGGGTTGCCTAAAAAGCTATACACCCTAGTGGCCTGGGCCAAGGTAGAGGTGGGATCATTCCAAGTAGCTAACTGTTCTACCCCGTCCACCTGCTGTCGCAGACCGTAACTGCTCACCAATAGCCCCACCAGTAAAACGACGGTTACCAGCCGATTCAGCCATTGCTTGTTCTGCAATAACCTGGCCGCCAATAGGAACAAACATAAATTGGCGGTTAATTTGGCTAGCCCCGACGCCGCCGCCATTTTCACCGGGGAAAAACCCACGGCGATCGCCGAAATACACCAATAGGCAAACACTAAAACATGAATGGGAGTCAGCCCTTTACCTGGTTGATCCGCCAGTGTCAGCAAAGCCCAGAAGGCTCCACAGAGGAGCATAAAAATGCCTAACATGGTGGTGGAAGTGAACGGCGCCGCCATAAAAATTATTGCCAACAGAGCCGTACCCACCGCTTCAAACTGGGGCCACAGTAAGCTGCCCTGGGCCCAATGCCGCCCCCAGCCCACAAAACGGTGGAGCACACTGCCCCTGCCCCATTCCTGGGGAGAAAAACCGCCAAACATCAGCGATCGCCAGATAGAGATGGGAGACACCATTAACACTCTGCTTGTAAACTCGGAAGTCCTTTGACCACTGATTAGCCTAATCAATGGCGGGTATTGTCGGTAAATATACAGCACTGAGCAGACCCACTGACTGTCACCAAGCCTTGGTAACCATCAGCCACAACAACTCACAGGGTATCTTGGTATTCTTCCAGGAGGGCCAAAATATCCGCTAACTGTGTTCGGTGGATTGGGCTGGGGTCAAGCTGGAATCTGGCGCACCGCGCAGCGGATCTCTACGAGATCGCAGTACGATATCGAGTTTCGATTCTAGTTCGGCGAGTTTCTCGTTCTGTAGCCTTAATTCTTTCATCCTCTGTTCGTGCCGCATCTGCTTTTCTTGCTCTAGCTTCCTCATCTCTGCGGTTTCTTTCCTCATCTCTTCGTTGTACCTCTTCAAGTCGGACAAACCCCCGTAGGATTTGATCCAAGACCACAAATGTGAAAGTAACCCCGGCGAAGCTGAGGCCTGCCCATTGGGGGATAGGGAGTTCGTAGTTTTTGAACTGGATGGTTTCATATTTGAGGGCTACTCCGGTCACAAACACCAAAATGGTGGTAATGATGGCAATAAATGCCTGGAAGTCTGGCATGGTCTTTTTCCTGGGACTGTCCCATTCTAGCAACGCCCGATGATTCATCTCCCCTAGCAACAATCCAGGTTGGCAAAGGCCGCTTAACAAGGGAAAATAGGAGATCTATCCCCCCTTTGTAATCGGCCCTGTGACTAAAATTCGCACTGTTTCTGAAGCCAAACGAAAATTTTTTACCCACTACAGCCGTCCCATTAGTTCCATCTACCGGCGTTTTGTCGAAGAGCTGCTGGTGGAAATGCATTTGCTCAGTGTGAACATTGACTTTACCTACGACCCCATTTTTGCCCTGGGCATCGTCACCTCCTTCGACAGTTTTATGCAGGGTTATCAACCGGCGGCAGAATTACCTGCTATTTTCAGTGCCCTCTGCTATGGGGTAGATCAAAATCCCGACCAAGTACGCCAGGATGCCAAAAATGTGGCCGCCAGTGCCCATCACATCGGCCTAGATGCTTGGGTAACCGCCGCTTCCAGTGACCAGACCTCCGGGGATAACTTGCTGCTCAACACCCTCACCGGGATCCACCAGCGTCATAAATTTAAATACAGTCGTCTGTTTTCTATTGGGCTTTACACTTTGTTGGCTGACCAAGACCCAGAGGTGAAGGACAATGATGAAAAACGTCAGGACTATCTCACCAAATTATCGGAACTGTTGGATTTGTCCCTCGATAAAGTGGTCAAGGATTTAGACTTGTACCGTAGCAACCTGGAAAAAGTTGACCAACTACTCAAGGTGTTGGAAGATGCGGCCGAAGCAGAACGGAAGAAAAAAGAAAAACAAGCCGCTGCTACGACTCCGGCGATCGAGGATGCCCCGGTGACTACAGCGGAGAGTCTCGAAAGCTAGTCCAAATCTATGCCCCACTCTGAGGCCCCATTGTGGAACTGAAACAGGTGATCATTGCCCATAAAGCTGGGCACAATGAAAGCAAAACCTATGCCGAACGCTGTGCCAGGGAATTGGAGGCTAGGGGCTGTAAGGTACTGATGGGCCCCAGTGGCATCAAAGATAATCCCTATCCAGTATTTTTGGCCTCCGCCACAGAAAAAATAGACTTAGCTCTAGTTTTAGGAGGAGATGGCACTACCCTAGCAGCAGCCAGGCATTTATCCCCCGAAGGCATTCCCATTTTGTCCGTTAACGTGGGGGGACACCTGGGTTTTTTGACGGAACCCTTTGATTTGTTCCAAGATACCCAAACCGTGTGGGACCGCCTCAGTCAAGACCGTTACGCCGTTTCCCAGCGGATGATGCTAGCGGCCAGTTTATTTGAAGGCGATCGCCGGGATCCCCAGATGGTGGGGGAAACCTACTACTGCTTGAATGAAATGTGCATCAAACCGGCCAGTATTGACCGGATGCCCACAGCCATCATCGAAGTGGAAGTGGACGGGGAATTAATTGACCAATACCAATGCGACGGTCTATTGGTGGCCACTCCCACGGGCTCCACTTGTTACACGTCTTCTGCTAACGGGCCCATTTTGCACCCGGGTATGGATGCCATTGTGATTACCCCCATTTGCCCCCTAAGCTTGTCCAGCCGTCCCATTGTCATTCCCCCTGGATCCTCGGTAAATATCTGGCCTCTGGGGGATTTTGAGTTAAATACAAAATTGTGGACAGATGGCTCCCTTGCTACGGGGATTTGGCCTGGGCAACGGGTGGGAGTGTGGATGGCCCACCAAGAGGCACAATTTATCCTACTGCGGGAAAGCTATTCCTTTTATAAAACTCTGCGGGATAAGTTGCAGTGGGCTGGGGCCAGGTTTTTGTACGACGGCAACAATAAAGTCAATTGAGCTATTCCGTTGTCAAACCCAAGATTACGGCTCTGGCTTATTGCGGGCAAAGGTTAAGGTGCAATAGGAACGGGATTTTAGACCCATTTTTCTGATAATTTACCCTGCTTGTAGTCGGCTTAAATTTTATCTATGGTTTGGGGGTTTGGGTCGCACTGAAAAGATCGGAAAACATGGTGACTCTCTAAACAGTTGAAATAGAGCTACAATCTCCTGAAAAAACAAACAAAAAGCAACCGCCCAAGAACAGTTTTGTTTTGCATGCGGTTGCCGGAATAGAAACGAGCTTAGTTATCGTTAATTTAACAGCCCTCAGGCCCACAGAACGTGTGCCCATAAAGCACCTCTGCACTGCAAATGTAGATGATGCCGGCGTAATCATTAAAATACTTGGCGGCAATCCGATCAGAAATTGCTTCAGCCATTTCCCGGGTTTCAGTCAATATTTCGAACTTGATATTACCCTCGATGTCGGAAGTGTTAGGTTGACCCGACGAGCGTACGTTACGGCTACCTTTGCCACCAGTATTCATTACTGTGTATCCTTTGGCGCCGGATTCGTCAATGATTTTGGCAATTTTTTTGAGCAGAATCTTTTCCGTGACGATGACGAGCTTATTCGCTGGTTTAGCCATTTTGTTTATCTCCTAGAAGTATGTAAGTTAATCTTTTTGGTCTGTTAGGTCAAGGGATTACTGACAGACCACAATCTGTTGGGGATTAACCTGCACCAAGGGTCTGGGCAAGCCCAATGAAAAGCGGTATACACACGCCAATGGCAATGGGAGTACCAATCGCAGTGGATGAACCGATATAGGCAGAGGGATTGGCAGACGGGATACCAGCTCGCAAGGTAGGGGGGCCGGAGATATCAGAACTAGAGGCGGCGATGACTGCTAAAACTACCACACCGCCGAGGCTGAATCCTGTAGTGTAGTGGGCAACCATACCAAGACCGAAGGCAATAAAACCGTGCACTATCGGGGCTATCAGGCTATAGACCACATACCATTGAGCTACTTTACGTAGTTCGCCAAGCCTTGACCAAGCCTCCATCCCCATAATGAGCATCAAAATTGAAAGCAAGCCGCGGAAGAAAGGAGAGTAGAAGCTTTCATAGACACTTTCCGGCTTGGTAAATATGCCAAGGGCAAGGCCCAACAACATCGCTGATAAAGCAGGCCCCTGGAGACTTTCCTGGATGATCGGCCAGATCTTGACCCGATTATCCTCCGGTTCCTGCTGGCTCAAATATTCCTGGCGGGTGCGGGGATAATCCGGCTGATCGGTATAATCCCCTGCGGCAACGGGCTGTTTGCTGAAAGACTCCTCGATGCTGGCGCCGGCGGACTTACGCTTTTGCTTATTGAGATAAATATTAGCCACGACGATCGCCGTTACCAGGGCAGGAATATCCATAAAAGGATAGAGGGCACCGGCCCAAGCTTCGTAGGAAATTTTTGATTCTTCCAACGTAGTGAGGGCGGCGGCCATGGTAGAGCCACTCACCGCACCAAACAACCCTCCGGTGGCCAGGGCATCCACGGTTTTGACATTAGGCAGTTTAGCCAGGGTAAAACGGGCGATAAATACAATAAGAATTCCTAATATGACAGAGAACACCATGGGTAGGATCATTTCTGTCAAATTGGAGTTACGGATCGCGATACCCCCGGTCAGGCCAATCTTGGTGAGGAGCATAAAGACGATGATCGTAGAAATCGCCTCTGGAATTACCAATTGGGTGCCAAGGGCGGCAATAACCATCCCCCCAATCAAAAAGGCGAGGGTCGGGGACTGTAACTGCCCCACGAAGTCCATCAAGAAATTGGACAAAAAATCCATAATGTAAATTGTCTCCTTGGTTGAAATTTATGGGGATTGGGGTAGCAAAGCTTGGCCCCGAATCCTCGGTAGCTGGCTTGATACACCTGGGAGAGTAATGAATAATTCTCCCCCCACTAACATCGGCATTTCGATGCGTTGTGTGCTAGAAAAACATGGCTGTTTCACAGGAACCTGCATAGACCATAGTCTATTGAGACAAAAATATCTATGCTTCCAAATCTATAAGCTAAAGTCTATACTTAAAGCTGCCCAATTTTGCGACTGTCCTCATGGATCTGTTAAATAATTTTAAATTTGAATGATAAGTTTTACTATTATTTGGCGATCGCCGCTTTCCTGGGACTCCATGGTGAGTAATAATTTTGCTCGATGGCGTTCTATGGGTTAGTCAATGCAGCAAATTTTCAACTATTTAAACTATTGAGGCTAGTCGACCTGCAAAGGGGGCGATTCCTTGACTGGCGGGGATTCCGGCGAGGGGCCATGGCCAGCAACATTGACCCAAACCACGGACAGCAGTAAACCAACACCACAACCCAGTAAAAAGAGCCAAGCGTGGGAAGGCTCTAGGACAAATAGAAGGCGGCGGCTTTTATCATACACATGAATTATCCAGCCACCATTGTTATCTATCTTTGGTTCTGATTGTCTCGATTCAAACTTATTCATGGTCTTCATTCCATGGTGATGGTCGGCATCGGCCTAAGTCCAGTGAAATTTATTGAAGAAAAATCACTGAAAGTATCTCTGGACAAAGCAAATAGCGGTCTCAGTATGGGGCTAGCAATCCGCTCTAACCTCAAATTGCCTTTATTTAATGGATAGAAATAAGACTATTTCTACGGAAAAAACTATAATTCTAAGTTTATGCAATATCCGGCTCACAAGCAGTATTTTTGACGGAGAATGTCCTCAAACTTGTCGAACCTTTTAATAAGTTAAATTTATATTTTCGACCCGTTGGGCGGTGCTCCAGCCGCCTCTGCCGTGAATTTGCCGATTGTAACCTCAACAACTTCCTCTGGATTGGGAAGGAAATAGACTGGCATGGCATTTGCTCTCACGCCCCACCTTGGAGCAGTTACCATGGTCCATTCTTGGCTTTTTTTTGATGCGGGAACATTTAGCCCCTAGTTTCTGGCCAACCATTGGAGGTTTAATGGGTAAGGGAAGGTAATTTTGCCTTCCGGCCCAGTTCTTCCCCTTCTCCCATGTTGAAAAAGTCCCTATCCACTGCTGTAGTCCTGGTAATTTTACTACTGAGCTTTACCCTCACCGCCTGTGGAGGAGTAGGCATTGCCAGTTTGCAACGCTACAGTGACACCAAAGATGGTTATGAGTTTCTGTATCCCAATGGTTGGATTGGGGTGGACGTCAAAGGAGCTTCCCCTGGGGTGGATGTGGTGTTCCGGGATTTGATTGAGCGGGATGAAAATTTGAGTGTGATTATTAGTGAAATTCCCAGCGATAAAACCCTGACGGATTTGGGCACAGCCACCGATGTGGGCTACCGCTTTATGAAAACGGTCAATGAGGCTGCCCAAGGCGATCGCCAGGCGGAATTAATCACGGCGGAAGAAAGGGATGAAGACGGTCAGGTTTATTACACTCTGGAGTACCGAGTGTTGGTGGGGGACAATGTGGAACGCCATGATTTGGCCAGTGTGACCACTAACCGGGGTAAGTTAATCACGTTTGATTTATCCACGGCGGAGGACCGCTGGGATACGGTGAAAAATTTGTTTGACACGGTGGCCAGTTCCTTCCACGTCTACTAATTCTCCCTTACCACCGCACGACGCTGGCGGCCCAGGTTAAGCCGGCCCCAAAGCCGGCCAGGGCGATTAGGTCTCCCTCTTTAATTTTCCCCTCCCGCACCGCTTGGTCCAAAGCCAGAGGTATGGAAGCTGCTGAGGTGTTGCCATAATTGCCCACATTACTGATCATCTTCTCCGATGGAATAGCCAGGCGATCGCCAACGGCGTCCATAATGCGTTGATTGGCTTGGTGGAGGATGACCCAGTCTAGGTCAGCGGTAGTTAGTTCAGCTTTAAACAGTACTTTTTCGATAATTTCCGGCACCTTAGCCACGGCAAAACGGTACACTTCCCGGCCGTTCATGGTGATGGGTTGATAGGTGCCCTGGGCAACGGTTTTTCCTGCTGTTAAAGGTTGGGGCACTGCTTGGTAAGGCAAATTGAGACAGCCATTGCCACTGCCATCGGTGTACATTTCAAAGGCGAGCAAATTGTCCTGGGCTTGCCGTTGCAACACCACCGCCCCGGCCCCATCACCGAATAACACACAGGTGGTGCGGTCAGACCAATCAACCCAACGGGAAAGTACGTCCCCTCCCACTAGTAAAACCCGTTGGTAAACGCCGGTGCGCAAAAATTGGGCCGCCACATTGAGCCCGACCACAAACCCAGAACAGGCCGCCGTGACGTCAAACGCAAAGGCCCTGGTAGCCCCCAATCCCCCCTGAATTTGGGCCGCACTGCCAAATAAATCATCGGGGGTGGAGGTGGCCAGAATAATTAAATCCAGATCATCTGGTTGTAAACCTGCCATGGCCAGAGCTTTTTGACCAGCCTTAACCCCCAAACTGGCCAGATTTTCGTCAGCTGAACAAATGTAGCGTTGGCGCATCCCCGTGCGGGACTGGATCCACTCGTCGGAAGTCTCAACAATGTTGCTCAGGTCTTGATTTGTCAAACTCTGGTCGGCGATTGCCGTGCCACTGCCAATAATTTTGAGGCCACTGCCAAGGGTATTCAAAAGTCCTGACTCCCGCTGATGTCATGGTGAGCGATTACAGGCTTAAAGCATAGGACAAAGCTGGCCCCTGAGTCACTATGGCCAGAGGGAGTTTCTAGATATTCTGTAATTCTTCTGTTTTTTGCCGTTCCATCAACAGGGAGGTGGAACTGTTAATGCGGACAGAAACTTGATTATCGACGGCTTCCTTGGCCAGACGAATGGCATTAAAAATGGAGCCACTGCGGGAACTGCCATGGCTGATCAAGCAAATACCATCAACCCCAAACAGTAATGCTCCACCATGTTCGGCGTGGTCCACCCGCTGTTTAATGCGTTTGAGGTTAGGGGCTAGCAACGCGGTGCCTAATTTTCCTCGCCATCCCTGGGGCAATTCCTCCTTAACGATGTTGAGCAAAATCTCCCCCACTGCTTCGGCAAACTTGAGCACAATGTTGCCCACAAAACCGTCACAGACAATTACGTCAAAATTGCCAGAGAGCACGTCCCGCCCCTCCGCATTACCCACAAAAGGGATTTCCGGATTGCTTTTGAGCAGTTCATGGGTTTGCAGGGCAAGGGTGTTGCCTTTGGTGGGTTCTTCCCCAATGTTCAGCAGACCTACTTTCGGCTCCGGCACCCCCAACACATACTGGCTATACACTGTCCCCATCAGGGCAAATTGCTCTAAATATTTAGGGCGACAGTCCACATTGGCCCCCACGTCCAGCACAATCACCGATTTGCCGGGAATCATGGTGGGAAACACCGTGCCGATCGCCGGTCGGTCAATGCCTTTTAAGCGTCCCAACCGCAACAGGGCCGAGGCCATGGCCGCCCCGGAATGCCCAGCGGACACCACCGCATCGGCCTGTTTTTCCTTGACCAAATTCATGGCCACATTAATAGAAGCTTTAGGTTTGCGGCGCACCACCACCGCATCTTCTTCCATTTCCACCACCCCCTCCGCATCCACAATGGTCAGGTTTAGTCCCTGATGGGGATGGCGAGCTAAGCAATCCTCAATGGCCTGGCGATCGCCTACCAGGAAAATATCCACATCTAATTCTTGAGTCGCCCGGATAGCACCGATAACAATCTCTTCGGGGGCATAGTCACCGCCCATTGCGTCTAAAGCAATTTTCGCCCGCGTTACAGCCATTGATCACAACCCATTGAATCTCAAAAATTGTAGCAGACCGCCCGGTTAAGCAGAACTTTTCCCCCATCTGTCTAGTTAACTGGACCGATAACCTGGGCTTGTTTTTCCTTGAGGGCTCGGCGCACAAAATGAATCATCTTAATATCGTTTTCCTGGATGTGATGCCTAAGCCAATCGGCCAGGAAGCTAGACAAATCAAAAAACACCGCCAACACACTTTCTGAGTGCCGCAAACGAAATTGTAAATCCATCACCTGTTTAGTTAACTTCTCATGGATGGTGCGATGCTCAAACAGATGAGGGTAATCCAAACTCCGCATCAGTTCTTCTTCACAGCGGAAATGAAACTCGGTATATTCCAGCAAATCCGCCAACAATAAACTCAGTTCTTCCTTGGCAATGGATTTTTGCAAAGACTCGTCCAAGGTATTGATCAGGGCAAACAGATGTCGATGCTGTAAGTCAATTAACTCGTAACCACAGGCCAGATCTTCAGACCAAACGGCGATGCCCATGGCACTACCCTCGTTAGCTCTATATCTCCCATTGTAGTAGTAAAATTCCATCAACCTGGAGGATAAAGCCCATTAGCCCACCAGCAAATTTTCCTCCGGGTATTTGATCAAACTTGGCTTGGGATCCCCCACGATCGCCGCCATTAGAATGGTGATGCCCACCCGGCCAATGAACATGGTGACGATTAATACCAGTTGGGAAAGAGGTTTTAACTCCGGGGTAATACCCAGGGAAAGGCCTACCGTGGCAAAGGCCGACACCGCTTCAAAGGCGAGGGCAACTGTTTCCTGGCCTGATTCTAGGAAAACTAGCAAACTCACGCTAGAAATGACCGTCATCACCGAACCAAACACCACGGCGATCGCCTTGAGAATTAACTGGGGCGGAATACAGCGGCCATGAATGATTACCCTTTCCTGGCCCCGCAGAGCTGAACGGGTACAGTTAGCCAAAATAGCAAAGGTAGTGGTCTTAATACCTCCCCCAGTGCCACTGGGACTAGCGCCAATAAACATCAACAACATCACCAGCACCAAACTCGTGGAACTAAGGTCATTCAAATCAATGGTGTTAAAGCCCGCCGTCCGGGTGGTCACCGATTGGAACCAGGCGATCAGCAAACGGTCCTGGAGGGAAAACTGAGCTAAAGCCCGATTGCCCTGGGCTTCCAAAATCAGAATGCCGAAAAAGCCCAACAACAAGAGAAAAATGGTCACCCGCACCACCACCCGCAGATTGAGGGAAAAGGCAAACCGCCGTTGGGAATTTTTGACTTTGCGCACCACCCAAAAATAGGCCTCAATAATGACCTGGTAGCCAATGCCACCAAAAATAATCAGAGCGGAAACCGCCAAGTTAAGGGGAAGGGAGCTTTGATAGCCAATCAAACCGTCGGAAAACAGGCTAAAACCAGCATTATTAAAAGCGCTGATGCTGTGGAAAACGGCATACCAGAGGGCCCTGATGGGAGGGTAATCCTGGACGAAAACGCCAAAAAGAATAATCGCGCCAGTAATTTCAAAAATTAACGTGGTAGCAATGACGGATTTAATTAAATTATTACTGCCCTGGGCAAAACGATGGTCGAAGGATTCTTGGATGGCAAATCGTTGTTGTAAGTCAAATTTGCGCCCAATCAAAATCATCAAAAAAGTGGTCAGGGTCATATAGCCCAGCCCCCCCAATTGGGCCAGCAACATGACAGTCAATTCTCCCCAAAAGGAAAAGTATTTGCTCACATCCACCACACTGAGCCCCGTCACACAAACAGCGGAAGTGGACGTAAACAAGGCCACCAAGGGACTGCCCCATTCCCCGGTACTGGTGGCAAAGGGCATCAGCAACAGTAATGCCCCCCCGGCGATCGCCGCAATGAAACCAAGGCAAATGGTACGGGAAATAGTCATTCCAGCAGATAAAAATAAGAACTTAAGTTCGCAGAATGGGCTTGGTGGGGCACCACAGTTTTATAGAGAGATTCCAGTTGCACCATATTGGCCGCAAAGGTGTAGCGCTCCAGCACCCTTTCCCTTGCCTTGCGCCCTAACAGTTCCGTGATCTCTGGATGGTCCCGTAGTAAAGGCAAAAGAATTTTTAGCTGGGCCGTCACCCCTTGGGTTTTGAGCACAATACCCGCTCCATTTTCAAGCACTTCCCCATCCGCTCCGGCATCGGTGGCCAGACAGGCCGTGCCACAGGCCATGGCTTCCAATAAAGACAGGGATAAACCCTCCACCAGGGAAGGCAAAATAAAGGCATCGGCGGCCCGCAACAGTTGAATCCTGGTCAACTCATCGGCCACAAATCCCAACCAATGCACCCCCATTTCTGGGCCATAGTGGGTTTGTAGGGTCGATTTTAAAATGCCGTCCCCCACCATCAGCAGTTTGCAATGGGGCCCCATGTCGGAAAACTTCCAACCCTTGAGGAGAGCTTCCACATTTTTTTCCGGGGCGATGCGTCCCAGATAGATAAATAACCGTTCTGCTTGGTACTGTTTTTTCAGGTCATTTTCCCCCGGACAATAGCGCTCCACCGCCACCCCATTGGGGATGATGGCCAGGCGCTGCCGGGGCACCCCCAACTTGAGTAGAAGGTTCCGCTGCAGCCGAGAAAAGACGATTACTTTATCGTACTGGGCCAAGGAGGGGGCATAGAGTTGGTAGGTCAAAAACTGGGTACTGGAAGAAAAATTGCGTAGCTTACTATCAAAGGGGGGATGGAAGGTGGCAATCAGGGGTAAACCCAATTCTTCACAAATTTCCGGTAAACGAAAATCCAGAGGGGAAAGGGTCAAAGAAGCGTGCACCAGGTCGGGCTTTAACTTGGCTAGCGCGTCGGCCAAAACCCGGCTAGAGCGGGGGGTGGGGATAGTATAAATGGTTGACTTAAACAGAAACGGCAAAGCCACTTCAGCGCAACCACTTTCCGCCAGGGACTCCCCCTCCTCCTCCTGGGCAAAATGCAAAAAGCTGACCTGATGGCCCCGGTCTAGTAATGCATTGGTGACTTCCCGACCGTAGGTTACATTGCCGCAAAAGGGCGTTTTTTTTCCTAACCAAGCAATATGCATGCAGATAACCAGACCGTGAACGAAACCGTGCCAATCAGGGCATTGTAAACTTTGGCATTCTCAAAATTTCTTCGCCAATCATAGGGGATCTTTGGGCTTCTGGCGATGACATCGGACCCTAGGCACTGATCAAACTCCCCATGGCCCGACCCATATTGGCGGGGTGGAGAGCATCGAGGGCGGCGGTGGGTTCATAACCGCAATGGACCATGCAATCTTGGCATTGGGGATTGTTACTTTTGGGGCCGTAGTTTTCCCATGTCGTTTCTTCCAGTAGTTCTTGGAAACTTTGGTAATAACCTTCGTTGAGCAGGTAGCAGGGTTTTTGCCAACCGAGCACGCTGTAGCTAGGGCTACCCCAGGGGGTGCAATCGTAATCCTTTTCTCCCATGAGAAAGTCCAAGAATAGGGGGTTATGGTTAAAGTTCCAAGCTTTTTTGCCTTTATTCCAGGGGGCTAATAGCTCTCGGAACAGGGCTTTGGTCTGATCCCGCTTGAGGAAATGGTCTTGGTCCGGTGCCCACTCATAGCTGTAGCCAGGGGAAATCATCATACCGTCAATGCCCAGGGTTTGCAGATAGTCAAAAAATGCCTGCATTTCTGCCACGTTGGCTCCTTCAAACACGGTGGTGTTGGTGGTGACCCGGAATCCCTTGGCCTTAGCCGCTTTAATGGCCGCAACCGCTTTGTCAAATACTCCCTGGCGATCGACACATTTGTCGTGGTGCTCCCTGGGGCCATCGAGATGGACGCTGAAAGTCAGGTAGGGGGAAGGCTGAAATTTATCGAGGCTTTTTTCCAGCAAAATCGCATTGGTACAAAGATAGATGAACTTCCGGCGGGCCACCAAGCCCCGGACAATTTCATCAATCTGGGGATGGAGCAGAGGTTCACCGCCGGGGATCGATACCACCGGGGCACCACATTCCTCCACGGCCCGAAAACAGTCTTCTGGGGAAAGATTTTGCTTAAGAATTTCCGTGGGATGTTGAATTTTTCCACAGCCTTGGCAGGCTAGGTTACAGCGGAATAGGGGTTCCAGCATTAGCACTAGGGGAAAGCGCTTTTTGCCCTGGAGCCGCTGGCCAACAATGTAGCTACCCACTACTAGAGCTTGCTTAAGGGATACAGCCATGATTTTTTCACACCACTTGAATTTCTGATTGTTACCAAAAAGTATGACACGGGAAAACCCTGCCATTTAGGGCCGGGATGGGTCAACTGAGTTTAACTCTGATTTTAATGACAAAGTACGGACACGGGCATAGCAGTTAGGAGAGAAATCTCTTGCCGTTAATGGTGGAATGACCCCTCAGGGGGGAGAATTACCTGCTAGATAGCTCAGATCTCTGAAGATTTGCGATCATAACTCTGCTTTATGATTAACGAACATTAGCAATCATTGGCATTAATTTTATGGAATTGCTTTATCACCATTTATTACAAGACAATTTATATAGTTTTCAAAAATTTTTACAATCGACCCTATTTTCTAAACAGTTTATCATTTCAGTTTGTCGTTTAAATCGTAACTGACTATTAGAGTTAAAATCATACTTGTCGCGACTGGAAGATCCAATGACTAATATTAATGAATTTGTCAACATCAAAATTGAATTAAGAGATCTGAATATTGGCAAGCGTTTACCCAATGATATTTATATTCATCACTCTACAATTTTGCATTTACCGTCGACAATACAACAATATGAAAGCCTTGCTCGACAAATTTTTGATGAAAATTATCAATCTAAACTAAATCAAAATTTACAGTTTACACTGATTAAATTTAATCTTAATGAGCCAAAAATTTCTTATCTTGATTACCCCAATTTTGATTTAGATGCCCATCCGGCTTTGCAACAAAGTACGCAGATAAATTTAGAGTTGAATAATTGCCAAGTTCGCCATTACGGGGAGAATCCTCCCATCCTGCACCGTAAGGAAACCTTTGTTTGTGCTGATTATCCTTTATATGAAACCTTTGTTGCGTTAACTCAGGCAGAGGAAAAACTCGGTTTATTAGCTAATTCTCGTCAGATCGGTCACCGTCAGCAGTGGGAGAAACGACTGCAACAGTTTCGGGTCAGGATTGAAGACCATAATTTGATTGAGATTAAGGAATCTGCCCATCAATCTCCTAAAATTGACCGTCACAAAGCCGCTATTGTTCGGCGGCAGATGTCTCGCCCGGTGCGATCGCTGTTTGACGCTGACCTGCTGAGCCAGGGGATGACCTTTTTTGACTATGGTTGCGGGCATGGGGAAGATCTTAAATTTGTTGCACAAAGAGGCTTTCAGGTAGATGGTTGGGATCCATTTTATAAACCTGATGGCCGTCCTTCCGGGGACTGTAAACTTGCGGATGTGGTCAATCTGGGTTATGTGATTAATGTCATTGAAAATCCAGCGGAAAGACGGGAAGCGTTAGTCCAAGCATGGGAACTGGCCCAAAAAATATTGGTGGTCTCGGCTCAGGTGTTAATTGCAGATGGGGGGAATGGTCATATTGCCTATGGTGATGGGGTGATTACCAGCCGCAATACGTTTCAGAAATATTATGACCAAGAAGAACTGAAGCTTTATATTGATCATGTTTTAGGGGTTGATGCTATTCCGGTGGCATTGGGAATTTACTTTGTCTTTCGGGATGAGTCTCAGGCAGAAACTTTCCGAGCTTCCCGTTTTCGTTCACGGGCAACCACGCCCCGCATTCGCCTATCAGTGAAGCGATTTGAGGATTATCAAGAACTTTTGCAACCTTTGATGGCTTTTTTAACAGAACGGGGGCGTTTGCCGAAGAAAGGGGAATTAGCGGCGGAAGCAGAAATTTGTGCTGAGTTTAAGACCTTAACCCGTGCCTTTAAGGTCATTGAGCAGGCAACGGACACTGAAGATTGGCAACGGATTACAGAGCAACGCCAACAGGATATTCAGATTTATTTGGCTTTATCTCACTTTGCGAAACGCCCTCGCTTTAGTCAGTTGGATGAGACTCTGCAAACGGATATCAAGGTGTTGTTTGGCACTTACAAGGAGGCTTGTTTGCTCTCAGATCGGATGCTGTTTAGTCTGGGGGATATGGAAAATTTAGCGGCGATCTCGCAGAGATCCGCTTCGCGGTGCGCCGAAAAGAGTCCCATCGGCATTTGCTCAAAGAAGGCGTTAGTAGTTCATATTAGTGCTCTGGATGCCCTTGATCCGCTGTTACGGTTATACGAAGGTTGTGCGAGCCGGACGGTGGGGCGATTAGAGAATGTAACCTTAGTGCGGTTTTATCTTCATGAGCCGAAAATTGCTTATATTTTCTGTCCAGATTTTGATACGAATCCCCATCCCCGTTGGCAGATGATGATGCAGATTGGTTTGCAGGATTTACAGGTTCGGTATAAAGAATATGATCCAGATTATGCGCCAGTGGTCCATTGCAAGGATCGATTGGTAGGGAAGGAATATCCTCTATTTGATAAGTTTGCTAAGTTATCGCAACAGGAAGAGGATTGGGGGTTACTGGATAATTGGTCAGAAATTCAACTGTGGCCGGGATGGCAAAGGACGTTACGGGAGATGGGAGTGGAATTTAAAGGGCATCGGTTGGTATGGCGTTCTGACGCTGATCCCTATACGCAGAAAATCATTAAAGCCCGTATTCGTAACCAGCAACGACAACGCCAAAACCTTTCCTAAGCCATAGAATGAGAATAACAGTCCACCATTTAATCTAAAATAATGCTACAAAACTTAGACCGCATCACGTTTGATCTTCAGATTATGGGAGGAAAGGCCTGTATTCGCGGAATGCGTGTGCCTGTTTCATTAGTCTTGAATTTGTTGGCAAATGGTAAAACACCAAAGGAAATCATTGATGATTATCCTTATTTAGAACAAGAAGATATTCAACAATCGATCCTTTATGCAGCTTGGTTAAGCCAGGATAAGATTATTCCTTTGCCCCAAAAAAGAGAGAGAGAAACCGCTTCATGAAGTTTCTGGCTGATATGGGAATTTCACCTAAAACAGTTCAGTGGTTAATTGATCAGGGGTATGATGCGATTCACTTATTAGATGAAGGTTTGGAAAAGCTTCCTGATGAGCAGATTTTAGAAAAAGCTCAGACTGAAAAAAGGATTATTCTAACCGTTGATCTTGATTTTGGTACATTGTTGGCGATCGCCAAAACTCCTTTTCTTAGCGTTGTTATTTTTCGTCTTAATAATGCTAGCCGAAATGTTATTGAAGCCCGCTTAAGAATTGTTTTAGAGAATTGTTTACAAGCAGAAGTGTTGAACGATAGTTATAAAGAAGGAAAAAGCCCTTTAAAATGATAGAATAAAGGGCAGAAACATTAAAACAATTGAAGCAATGATATCAAATTTTGGACATATTGT